>JBBQDJ010000243.1:0-6319 GCA_038319595.1 Verrucomicrobiales bacterium | reverse complement strand
GGATTGCTGCGGCAATGCCATCTTCCGCACCAGACTCGGTGCGGATGTAGATTTCCTGCAGTCCTTTGGCGGATTGGGTCACCGCCTTGAGGCCGCCGGAGACCTTGCGCTGGATCTTGATCGCACCGGTGGCGCTTCCCTGACCCAGGGATTTTCCGCCGTAGGATCTGCCGATGATCACGCCGATGACGCCCTCCATCGCCTCGATCCTGCGTAGGATCAGTTGGCATTCCTTGGAGGTCGTCTGGTGGCGTCCGCGTGATGGCATGGTCTCGCCGAACCATGCACCTTCCGCCGCGCCATGGAAAGCAAGATGGGCGACTTGACTCCTTGGCCCCCCGACAAATCGGGCTGCAATCCCGCTTGTCTTTGATTAGCAAATATTAAAGAGTCCGGGCCTTGTGATCCGACTCAAGCAATGGTTGGCATTTCCGCTCCTGACGGTGGCGATGATCCTGATGGCTCGTGGCCAGTCGCTGCCGGAATGGCTGGAGAAAAACCCGGGCGGGAAAGCTCCGGCGAGCGGGATTCTCGATGAAAATCGAATTTTGGGCCGCGACCCGGACCGGGTGAAGCGCATTTCCGAGACGATCCAAAAGCTGGCCGCTGACCATGCTTACCAGATTTTCGTGGTGATCGAACCGGTGTTGATCGGGACCACCGCGCAAGAGCAGGCCACCGAGCTGCGGCGGAACTGGCTGCCGGATGGCGACGGTATCGTCATCGTGTTCGAGGCGGATAGCCGCACGCTGGGCATCGGCCAGGACCTGGTAGGAAATCCTGAATCCTTGGAACATCACTCGCGAGTGCCATCCTACGAGACCACCGCCATCATCAACCGCGCGCTTGGCAGCGTGGATGGCAAGCTGGATGCGGAAAACTATCTGGAAGCGGCGGTGACGAAACTTGCCGGTGAATTCGACGCCTATTTCATCCGCCGGACCGAACCGCCGCCCAAAGAGCGGTCGGTTAGAATTGTGCTGGTGGTGGTCGGCGGACTTGCCTTGGTGTGTCTGTGCTTGATCGGGGCGGGTGCGCTCGTCCGCTATTCCAGCATGGCGCGAGTTCGCAATTTCCGTTTCCCGGTGGTTGACCGGCCGGAGCGCCTCGGCGCACCTTGCGGTGGCAGCGTGACTGCCCGTCGTTTCTCCAAGTCGCGAACTCCGGTCTAACGCCCGACGGCCTCGCCGATCGCCTTGTGCGGGCGTTTCCTCACCGGCAGGTGGTGCGGCAGGATGGCGGAGAACAAGTGGACCAGCGGATAGGCGCACAAAGCGACCACCACGCCCATCGTGAGCATGCCCAGAATGTAGCTGGCGGCATTGAGCTCGCCGACTTGGGGAACATTGAAATGCACGTTCTGAAGGAACTCGGGCATCGGAACTCCGAGCGAGTGGCGCAACCAATTGCCAATGGCGAACTGCCCAAACATGATCGGCGGTGTGGTGAACGGGTTGGTCAGCCAGCAGGCCGCGATGGCGAATGGCACGTTCGCCCGCGCCCGCATCGACAGGATGGCGGCAGGCAGCATTTGAAACGGCATCAGCATCATCGAGAAAAATAGGCCGATCGCCAGACCGGTGGCCACGCTGTCGCGGCATGGCACCCACAAGCTCCGGTGGAACAGGGGTTTGGAAAGTCTCTGCCACCACGGGCGGTGACGCAGTTTTCGGTGGCGCAAGGCACGGAACGCCCGACGCACCATTCTGAGGTAGTGGACTTTCATGGGTGAAACAGCATCTGCCGGTAGCATCTGCCAGACCTCCTACCGAATCAACCGCAAATGCCTTGCTCCCCGGCTGGCCCTTACGCAGCCTCGGAGAAATTTCAACATGGAACTTTGGCAAGCATTCATCCTGGGCGTGATCGAGGGGATCACCGAGTATCTACCGATCAGCTCGACCGGGCATTTGATCGTCGCCCAAAGGCTGATGGGGATCGGAACGGGCGGGTTGCAGGCCGAGGAGGCGGCGGACGCGTTCGCGGTCTGCATCCAGGGCGGCGCGATTCTCGCCGTGCTCGGACTCTACTCGAAAAGGGTCCTCCAGATGATCCAGGGGGTGCTTGGAAGAAATCCGGAAGGGTTGAAACTTGCCATCGCCATCGTCGCCGGATTCCTGCCTGCGGCGGTGCTTGGCGTTTTACTCAGCCACTGGATCAAGGCCCATCTTTTCAACATGTGGCCGGTGATCGCTGCCTGGATCATCGGCGGCATCGGCATTCTCGCCGTCGCCCACTGGCGGAAAAGCAATCCTCCACGCGGTGGCGGCAAAGATCTCACCGAACTCACCTGGCAGCTCGCTCTGATCATCGGCCTCTTGCAATGCGTGGCCATGTGCCCCGGCACCAGCCGCAGCCTGATGACGATTTGCGGCGGTCTGTTAGTCGGGCTCTCGATCCGCGCGGCGGTGGAATACTCGTTTTTGTTAGGCGTGCTCACGCTCACCGCGGCCACCGCCAAGGATGCCGTCGGGAAAGTGAAGGACATCCCGGAATACAACACACTCTTCGGCGGCACCAAGCTGATGGTCCATGAATACGGCGCGCTGCCGATGATCATCGGCGTCGTCGCAGCGGCGGTCTCTGCCGCCATCGCGGTGAAATGGCTGGTTTCCTATCTGCAAAGCCACGGACTCTCGATTTTCGGCTGGTATCGCATCGCCGTCGGCCTGATCGTCGGCAGTCTGATCATCGCTGGGACGCTGCAAGCATGATTCAAGACCCATCACCCTAACCGCCGCATGAGCTTGTGGCATCTCGCATGGTTCAAGTGATCTCCATTCTGGCCTTATTGGCATGGCTCCCGGCTCACGCCGCCTCCACGGTCGGCGCTGCGCAGGTGGGGGTGTTCCGGCAGACGGATCTGGATGCAGGTGGCTGGCTCACTGGCTTTGCGTCGCACTCGGGTGGTCGGCTCTATGCGCGGACCGATGTGGGCGGAGTCTATCGCAGTGATGATCGCGGGGCGAGCTGGCGCTTTCTTTCGGGGGAGATGACCAGCTCGGCGGGCTTGTTTGTGCAGGGTTTGGCGGTGGGGGAAAACACGGCGGATCTCGTCTATCAGGCGGTAGGCACAAGTTACACCTCCGCTGACGCGGTGCGCGGCGTGTGGCGCACGAGCAATGGTGGCACGACTTGGACGCAAGTGTTGAGCAGCGTGCTTTTTTCCGGGAATGATGATTTGCGTTGGCAGGGTGAGTGCCTGGCGATCGCGCCGGGTTCAGCGGATGCGGAGATCTTCGCAATCAGCCGCAAAAACGGCCTCTGGCGCAGCACGACGGGCGGTGGCGCGGGAACTTGGAGCAAACAGGGCGGCACTTTGTTTGATGGAATGATCGGCCATGTCGTGCAGATGCATCCGTCGTTTCCCAATGAAGTTTTTGTCGGCGGAGTGAAGGACACCGGCACGAGCGCCCTCTTCAAAGGCACACGCGGCGTGGGCGGTGCGATCACTTGGAGCGCGGTGACGGTGAGTGCGGCGGCGACTTCGGTCACGCGGCTCGCACGACTGCCCAGCGGAGTGATGTTTGCCGCCGTGCAGGACGGTGCTAGCAACCGCTTCTACCAATCCGACGCGACGGGCACGACTTGGACTAACATCACCACGACGGTGCTCGGCGGACTAACAGCGAATGGTCCGGTGGGCATGTGCCATGTGCTGCGTGATGGCGTGACCATCGTGTTAGGTTGGATCGGCGGGCCGACGCGCAAGAGCACCAATGGCGGCACTTCGTGGAGCACACTGCCGCTCACCCTCACCGGCACGCGCCCTGCGGCGATGTTGACGAGCGACACCAGCCCCGGATGGTCGCGCGGCTCGCTGCACCAAGATCCGCTTGATGCCAACCGCTGGTATTTGCCGAATGGTTTCGGCCCCTTTGTGAGCACGGATGCTGGATCCACCTTGAGCTACATGACGCGCGGCATCGGCGAGGTGGTGACGTGGAAACCCTCATGGCATCCGAACGATCCGCAGCGGGTTTACCTGCCGGTCGCGGATTTGATTGGCTTCGTTTCCACCGATGGCAGCGCGACGGGTCTCGCACCGAGAAATCCGCGCCGCAGCCTGCCGGTGATCAATGGCAACGTGGGCATGACTTATGCGACGGAGGCTCTCGTCAGCAGCGTGATCGGTCAGGCATCCCCTAAAGTGTATTTCATCGGCGGATCATTCTTCGGTCCGAACGCGGGCCGCGCGTCCATCGTGACGACGAGTGATGATGGTGTGACGTGGTCGCTGGTGCAGGTGGCAGGCATCACGGGTACGGGTTTGCCTGCGGGGAGCGAGATCATCAGCGGCTGCATCGCCCCGGATAATGCGAATGAAATTCTCGTGGCCGTGCACGACACCGCAAATGTAAACTCCGGCCTCTACCGCAGCATCAATGGCGGCGTGGCGTTCACCAAAGCGACCGGCGTGCCAGCAGGTGGGAATTGGGGCGATGAGTTCAGCCACTTCGTTTTCATGGAGGCCGATGCGAGCACTCCAACGCGACGGTTTGCGTGGCTGAATGGCGTGGGCTTTCTCATCTCGAATGATCGCGGCGTGACCTGGGCCTCCGCCGGGCATTCGAGTGGCGGGCCCAGCGGCAGCAAGCTCTACGACTGGAACTCGTGGGGCTTCTTCACCCGCGATGCCGTGAATGGGCGCTTGTGGTTCGGCGGCATGAACGGCCACCTCGGCCTTGCCTACTCGACGAACAACGGCACGAACTGGACCTACCTCGATCCACCATTTTCTAACACCGGCTTCTCCGAAGTGAGAGCCATCGATGCTCACGATGGCCAGGTGCTGGTGTGTGCGAAACGCTTTGGAGACAGTTCTTTTAAAATTTACTATTCCGACGACAACGGCAGTGTGTGGCATGAATGCACGAAAGCCGGCCACCGCCTGCCTAACACCACGTATGTGGCGCTGAACCCGCATCAACGCGGCCACTTCTGGGTGGCAACCAATGGCCGCTCTTATGCCCGCTTCACACCGGGAGCTTTTGGCGAGTGGCAGCAGCAATACTTCAATGCGCTCGCATTAAATGATCCCGCGATCTCCGGCTCACTCGCCGATGCCGATGGCGATGGACTCACGAACGATTTCGAGTTCACTGCAGGCCTCACGCCCACCGATGCGCAGTCGCGTTTCCTCCAGCAGGCGAGCAGCGTTCCCGGCCAGCCCACGCAGATGCGGCTGCAAATCGCGCCGCGACTCACCGACCGCACCTACAGCGTGGAGTCCAGCCCCACCCTCGGCCCGTTAGTCAACTGGCAGCCGCTCACCGGCTTCACCACGAGCGACGCCGGCAATGTGCGCACCATCACTGATTTGAATGCGACAGGCGGCACGAAATTTTACCGGGTGCGGATCACCAAACCCTGAGAAAGGAAGCGCTCTTGCAAGCGCCCCGGCTAGGGTGGTGGAAGGCAGAGGAATTTCTTGGGCCATGATACCAACTGCACCCGCCGCGCCCATTTGGGATTCAGGGAATTCCCGGGGGGAGGAAATCGGGTTGCGGATAGGGCGGGCATGGGTGAAGAATCGGCCATGGAGGTCCCCCACCGGTATCCGGTCATTTTTAACCCGAAGGCACGCAGCCAGAAGGGCGGCCGGGTGTTGCGGTTTCTGATGAGCCATGCCAACCGGTTCGCACTCTATGCGACGAATCATGCCGGGGAGGCGCGGGATCTGGCGGCGCGGTTCGCGGCGCAGGGTGAGCCGGTAGTGATCGCGGCGGGCGGTGACGGCACACTCAACGAGGTGGTCAGCGGGTTGGCCGGATCGCGGACCTTGTTAGGCGTGCTGCCGGCGGGGACGATGAATGTTTTCGCGCGGGAGATGGGGATTCCGTTTGATTCGCTGGAGAGAGCGTTCCAGGTGATCGAGCTCGGGTTCGTGCGGGAGGTGGATTTGTTCGAGGCGAATGGCGCACCGTTCGTGCAGATGGCGGGGGTGGGGTTTGACGCGATGGTCATCGAGGAAACGACGTGGGAGGCGAAGAAGAAGCTGGGGCCGCTGGCCTATTTGTTAGCGGCGGTGAAGGTGCTGGGTGAGACGCCGCCGAAGATCGAGGTGATCTGCCCGGACGGCCGGCGCGAGGAGGGAGTGGCGGTGCTGGCGGGGAACGGCTCGCTGTATGGCGGGCAGTTCAAGTTTTTCCGCAACGCGAACAATAACGACTCGAAGCTGGATGTGCTGGTTTACAAAGAGGCGGGCTATCGACTGGTGCTGGACTCGCTGCGTGGGCTGGCGTTTGGCGGGATCGATCTGGTGGCGTCGACGAGTTGTTTCCAGACGGTGAGTTTCATCGTGCGGGCGGACCGGGAG
>JBBQDJ010000242.1:0-6323 GCA_038319595.1 Verrucomicrobiales bacterium | reverse complement strand
GATCTCTGCCGCCAAGTCTTCTCAGCGCACCGCGGATCAAGGTGGATAGAGCTAGAATCCCGCCCTCACCCTTGTTGTCGAGCTTGAGGATGATGAACAGGTATTTCACCGAGACCACCAACAACAGCGACCAAACAATCAGCGAAGCCGCACCGACGAGATTGGCAGGATTGATCGGCGCGCCGTGGGAGCCGGAAAAACACTCGCGGAATGCATAAAGCGGACTCGTTCCGATATCACCGAAAACAATGCCCAAGGATGCGATCGTGGTCACCGCGAGCTGAGGTCTATGGCCCGAATGGCCTCCGTGTGGTTCACTCATCGTTGCGAAGCGGATCGCTCGCGGGCGCTAAAGAACATTTCCCGCATCCGCTGACCAGCCAATTTACCGCACCGCAAAATCCCCATCATCGGGCTTGGCGGGGCAACTCCACACGCTCACTCTGACCGCGATTTACGAATGAGCACCGTTCTGGAAACCATCGATGGCGGCACCCGCTATCTCGAAAAACGCGGGATCGATGACGCCCGCCGCAACATGCAGATGCTCGTCGCCAGCCAGCTCGGCTGGAAGCGGATGGATCTTTACCTCCGTTTCGACCACCTGATCGAGGAATCCGACCTCGCCCCGCTGCGCGAAACACTCAAAAAGCGCGGCGAAGGCATCCCACTTCAGCACCTGCTCGGCACCGTATGGTTTCACAACCGCGAATTCAAGACCGACGCCCGCGCCCTCATCCCCCGCCCCGAGACCGAAGAACTCGCCGAATGGATCCTGAAATGGGACCTTCCCGCCGATTCCCAAGTCCTCGACATGGGTTGCGGCTCCGGCGTGCTCGGCCTCACCCTCGCCGCCGAGCGACCCGGTTGGCAGGTCGTTTTGGCCGATGTTTCCCCTGATGCCCTCGCCCTCGCCCGGGAAAACGCCACCGCGTTGGAAATCCAAAACGCCACCTTTCTCCAAAGCGACCTCTTCTCCGCCATCGACGCCCCCTTCGACGGCATCGTCGCCAATCTCCCCTACGTCCCGGACTCCGAGCGCACCACGATTTCCCGCGAGGTCACTCACGATCCCGCACTCGCCCTCTTCTCCGGCCACGACGGTCTCGACCTGATCCGCCGCTTCATCCCCGAAGCCTTCCACCGCCTGAAACCCGGCGGCTGGCTCGTGCTCGAGATCGGCCACGATCAGGCTTCACAAGTCTTGGAAATTCTAAAAGCCTCCTCCTTCACCGACATCGAAGTAAATACTGACCTCTCCGGCATCGCGCGGTTCCCATTCGCCCGGAGGCCTTGACGGCAGTTTCAAATCCCAAATCTCAAATCTCTTCATGGACAAACTCGTAGTTCACGGCGGCGCCATCCTGCGCGGTGCCATCAATATTTCCGGCTCGAAAAACGCCTCACTCCCCATCCTCGCCGCCGCGCTGCTCACCGAGGACGACTGCATCATCCGCCGCGTCCCCGATGTTTCGGACACGAACTACATGATCCAAATCATCAGTGCCCTCGGGGCCGATGTGGAGCGATCTTCCGGCACCGTCCGCATCACCTGCGCCGACATCATGGAAGAGGCCCCCTATGAACTCGTCCGCCGGATGCGCGCCTCCGTCTGTGTCATGGGTCCGCTGCTGGCGCGAAAAGGCCGCTGCGTCGTCTCGCTTCCCGGCGGTTGCGTCATCGGTGACCGCCCCATTGACCTGCATTTGCGCGGATTCGAAGCGCTCGGCGCAAAAATCGATTTCGAAGGCGGAAACATCACCCTCACTGCACCCGACGGCTTGCGCGGTGCGGAAATCGACCTCCGCGGCACCCACGGCCCGACTGTTCTCGGCACCGACAACGTGATGATGGCCGCCACCTTGGCAGAAGGCATCACCGTCATCGAGTCCGCCGCCGCCGAACCCGAAGTCCTCGATCTGGCGAATTTCCTCAACGCCATGGGCGCGAAGATCACCGGTGCCGGCACCCGCCGCATCGTCATCGAGGGCGTGAAAAAACTTCACGGCGTCGAGCACACCGTCATCCCGGATCGCATTGAGGCCGGCACCTTCATGGCCGCCGCCGCCCTCGCTGGCGAGGGCGTCACACTGCACCGCGTTTGCCGCGACCACATGAAAGCCATCACCGCCGCCATCGAACTCTCCGGCCACCGCGTCGTGTTCAATGAATCCGGCTGCTCCTGCACCATCCATCGCGGTGAAGTCCTGCAAGGCGTCGAAATCACCACCGCCCCCTACGCCGGTTACCCCACCGACATGCAGGCACAAATGACCGCGCTGTTAGCCACCACTCACGGCATCAGCGTGATCAAGGACACGATCTTTCCGCAACGCTTCATGCACTGCGCCGAACTCAAGCGGATGGGTGCCGACATCAAGGTGGACAATGGCACCGCAGTCGTTAGAGGCGTCGCCCAGCTCTCCGCCGCCCCGGTCATGGCCTCCGACCTCCGCGCCTCCGCCGCCCTCGTCCTCGCGGCTCTCACTGCCAAAGGCTCCACGGAAATTTCGCGTCTCTATCACATTGATCGCGGCTACGAACACATCGATGAGAAGCTCCTCATGTTAGGAGCGAATGTCGAGCGGGTGAAGGATCGGTGACGATCGCTCTTTCCGGTATCACGATGGATCAAAATCCCTACGCTCCGCCAAAAAGTTTCGGGATACCGAATTCCGCCGGCGAGAGCGACCTGCGAATCCGTAGGGTGCATCGCGGCACCGAAGAGGGCATCAAGGTCATGGCCTGTTGTTACTGGCTATTCGCTCCGGTTGTGGCGATCGCTCCGTATTGGCTAAAGACCGGCTATGAGATCGGGTTCGCATTGCTGGCGGGAACAATCATCCTTGCCGGCATCGGGCTTTGGCGTTTCCAGCGATGGGCACTGGGGTTTGCTGCCGTGATCTCAGGTCTCGGACTGCTTGCTTTCCCGATCGCGACGCCGGTGAACGCGCATTTTCTCCTTCTGCTATTTCGTCAGAAAGGGCGGATGGTTTTTTCTCAGCGCTATCGTGAAATCGTTAGAACAACGCCCCGTCCCGCGGGCGGTTTCAGCCGCTGGTTCGAGGCCATTGGCGTTGTTCTTGGGTTTTTGTTCTTCGGATTCATTCTCTCCCTCCCGCTCGCGGGCTGAGAACCAACTGGATCCTGCTTTCACGGCAGCTTCCACGCCGCCTTATATTTCTGATAGTCGGCGCTGGGAAGGAGCACGTAGAGCGGATGCCTCGCAGGATCGATGCGGGAAACCACCCATTGCAGTTTGGGTTTTTCCATGGTGGTGCAACCCGCGGTGGGCTTGGTGCCGCCGCCGCGCCAGATGTGGAAAAAGATGGAGGAACCTGCGTGAGGAACGGCGTTCGGCGGAGCGTTGTGGGCGATGAAGAGTTTCAGCGCGTGGACGTCGTCGCCTTGTTTCATCTGCTGCTTTTTCTCCCAAGCCGTGGCGGGCTCGTGGTCGAGGACGACATTCTGGTTGTATTTCGGCGAGGCCGGATCCTCGACCCATAGATCGCGCGAGGTGACCTGCCGATAGAACTGCTTGGGATTCTTGCGGATACTGGATTCGTAACCCCATGCGCCGCCGATGGAAAACACGCCGGCGGGCGAACGGTTGTCGCCCTCCTTTTTCGTCCCTGCTCCGTTAGGCACCGGGCTCAGTCCTTTGCCCCAGGTGAGACCGCTCTTGCCAAGCCGTGCTTTCCACGAGTCGCCGACGGGCTTCCAGGCACTGCCGGATTTTTCATAAAAAGTGAGTGTGACGTAGGAGCTGTCCCATCCGTCGCTGAGGCCGACGAGGCATTGACTTGAATTCGAGGGGAGCTCGAAGGCGGCGGCGGGCAGGATCGTCAGGAGGGCGAGAAGGAGGGATTTCATGATGTGAAAAAGAACGTAGGAGCAATGATGCTCAAGTCACTTTCCGGAACGTCCTGCTACTTGACCGGGGCTGTCAAGGCTTGGTGTGGGAGACTAGGGTGGCCCGGACATCGCCGATGAAGACGGCGGCACGGAGCTCGATGGGGATGCGGTCGGCATCGTCGCTCAACCACATGGTAGCATCCTTCTTCAGCTTCTTGTAGGCGACGAGGTCGAGGGTTTTACGGTCGATTTTCCGCATGCCGACGGTGAGTCGGATGGCCTTGCGGCCTTCATGGACTTCGCGACCTTCGACCTTGACCTTGAGCAGATAGGGCGTGTCGAAAGGCAGGATGGCGAGGGTGATCTGATCGCCCGTGTCGAGCTTTTGACTGCGGACGTGGAGCATGGCGGAAAAGATGTCAAAGACCGGGGCGAAGGCAAAAATGCGCTTGGTGGTCTTGCTGGTTCCCGTCTTGAGCAGTTTGTTGATTTCCTCGGTCTCCACTTGGGTCGGAAGATGCCGGACGGTGGTGGCGACCTTTTCCTTGTCGTCGGTTTCCTCGGCACGGAAATAGTTAGGCCGCAAGGTGGCGGGGTCGATTTCGGACCAGAAGTTGCTGTGATACTCGAACAGCAAGGCCGCAGCGCCCACACTGGCGGAGTTCGAGAGGACCACATAGTTTCCCGGCTTCTTGACCTTGGCGGGGGCGAACTCGATGCGGCAGGTGCCGGCTTGGATCATGCCCTTCCAGCTCAGGTGGAACTCGAGCGTCGAAGGCACGGGCTTCGGAAAAGCACCGGGGGCGGGAGAAGTCAGCTCCCGCTGCCAGGTCGGAGCAGCACTAACGGAAAGAAGGGTGAGCGATAATACCAGGATCAGCCGGACAGGGTCGAACATGCGGCTTCGGACGACCATGGCGTTAACCTTATTCACCGGACGGGAGGAAAACCGGGTCGGCACGCGGCGGCAAAACCCCGGGACCGTCATCGAAACTGGTGTCGCTGCGCTCTTCGACGACCTTGAGTGGCCGGAAGGATTCGGAGTGAGTGTCCACCCGGAACTCGAGTTTCATCACATCACGGTTGGTCTCCGCCACTTGGTCCATTAGATCGCGGTTCTGATTCTGCAGGCTCTCCAATTTCTGGACGAGCGATTCGTAGAACTTCCGCTGCGCGCCATCGGTCGCCACGGTGGCAGGCTGCGCTTTCGGAAGTTGGGCGAGAAGCGCGGGCTCGGCTGGCTTGGCGGCCGGGGCCTCAACGGGCACGACCGACTGATGGACTGGGGCTGCAACCGGCAAGCCGGACTGGACGGCGGCGGCGAATTCCCGCACCGACCACCAATGGCTCAAGCCGGCAGCGGACATGGCGGCCAACGCGACGCCGCAAATCGTGGGAAAAGTGGAGGCTTTCATTTTTTGCGGATGGTGGCGGGTTTGAGTTCCGGTTGGATCTCTGGCTTAGGCAGGGACACGAGAAGTTGTTGGAGACGGTCGATCGCATCACCGAGCTGCTTCGAGTCCTCGTCGAGTTGGCGGATGGAATTGGACAGGATCGCTCCAACGGTGGCGGTCTGCTGATAGCCGAGGGAGTTATCGTAACCAGGTTCCTGAATGTTGAACACCTGAGCGCCATCGGCATCGGGCACGAGCAAGTGCGGGCGGATGGTCAGGGTGATTTTGGAACCCGGTGAAATCTCGACCTCGCGGGTGAAAGGTGGTGCGGTTTCCGACGCGTCGAGGTGCCAACCCGCAGGTGCGGCGGCCAGTGGCTTGGCGGGAAAGGGTGCCAATAATTTCACCTTGGACGGATCAATGGTGCCCTTGCCCGTTTGCAATCTCTCGACCCTAACTGCGAGGCCGTCTTCCGGAGACGGGGACTCTCCTTCTAGATCGATGGCGATCGCATCCGCAGGCTTTTCGATGGCGGGAACAATAACGTCAGCTCCTTCAGGCGGCTTACCCGTCACCAGAACCGCGTCGTCCAGGGAGGGCTCTTTTTCTTTAGGAGGCTCCGACACTTCGGCCGGTGGTGAGGTGACATCCTCAAGGACTACGGAGACTTCGTTAGGCTTGGTCTTGTCCCGGTTTTTGAATTTCTGGATCGCATCAAGAACAGGATCCGACAGCGGCTCTTCCTTCACGTTCTGAGCGACCGAGCAAACCGAAGCGAGGATCGAAAGGATCGCGATGATGGGACGTGCAGTCATTTTCCGGCGGGTTTGATTTGGATCGACTCGGTGGTGTCCAGGCCGACCGGACGGGGTGCGTCCGCTGCGTCCTGCTGGTTGATCGGCAGAGTCGGACTATCGGCCCGAAGTTCGCCGCTGGGGATGGAACGCTCAACAAGATGGTTCCAGGAATCGAGCAGAGCCACGCCTTCCACCCGCAGCGAACGGGATTTTTCCTGATAGTCGGCAAGCCGGACTAACAGTTCGCGCGCCTCCGCCACTTCGCCGGCGGTCCAGC
>JBBQDJ010000241.1:0-6363 GCA_038319595.1 Verrucomicrobiales bacterium | reverse complement strand
TGGGTGGGGTTGTGGATTGGGGTTTCAGTAGTCGCTCATTCGCGCTTCATCAGCTCAAGAAGCTTATCCGCGCAGGCTTTGGCGAAAACAGGGTTGTTGATTTCCTCGTCGAATTCTTCGACCGGGACGCGTGAGTTGACGCGGATCGCCTCGAACAGTGCCTCGTCCGCGGCCGGATGATGAAACGGCTGTCCGGCGGCACTGATGACACTGATCGCTTTTTTCGGGATCATGATGGCCGCCGGGGCTTGGTATTGGTTTACCTTCGCCGCGAGAATGCCGCCTAACTGAGCGCATTCCTCTGGGTTGGTCCGCATCAGGGTCACCTGTGGATTGTGGAGGTAAAAATTCCGGCCTTCATATTTCGCGGGAACCGTGTGCCTTTCGCCGAAGTTCACCATATCAAGACAGCCGGGTGCGATGACTGCGGGCACCTTTGCTTTGGCCACCGCATCCATCCGTTCAGGACCCGCGCTGAGCACTCCGCCTAACAATTCATCCGCCCACTCGGTGGTGGTCAGGTCGAGGACGCCCGCGACCATCCCGCTTTCGATGAGGGCCTCCATTGATCGGCCACCGGCTCCCGTCGCCGCGAAGACGAGCACTTCGTAGCCCGCTTCTTCGAGAATGCGCCGCGCCTCGGTGACGCAGGCGGTGGTGTTACCGAACATGCTGGCCACGACCAGCGGCTTGTCCTCCGTCATTTCAATGTTCGCCTCGACCATCCCGCAGATGGCGCCTGCCGCGCGGGAGAAGATGAGTTTTGATAGACGGTTCAATCCCGCGACATCGGTGATGCTTGGCATCATGACGATGTCCTTAGTGCCGAGGTAGGGCGCGATGTCTCCCGCCGCGAGAGTGGATACCATTATTTTTGGAAAACCTAACGGAAGCTCGCGCATCGCGGCGGTGGCAATGGCCGTTCCACCGCCGCCACCGAGGGAGATCACGCCGTCGATGTCCTTCGCCGCCGCCAGCTTCCGTAAAAACTCGGGGGCCGCTTTGGACATGGCGAGGACGCATTCGCCGCGATCCCTCCTCGCCATCACCCCGGCGAGATCCAGACCTGCAAATGCCGCGACCTGCTCGCGGCTGAAGTCCGGTGCGACCGTCGGTGGTCCGCCTGTGCCGACATCGATGAGCAGTGCACGATGCCCGCGCGCGCGGATTTGGTCCGCAACGAAGGCGTGTTCTTCTCCCTTTGAGTCGAGGGTGCCGATTACCGCGATGGTGGCCATGGATGTGACTGATTAGTTTTTCCGCTTCACGGTGATCGCCTTGAATTCGCGGGTCAGATTGGTCAGCGAGACCTCGACGCTCATGCGCTCCAGGCTGGAGGCACCGACGAAACCGACACAGTCGGTGGCCTTGATCACGCGCTCTGCGTCCTCAGGGGTATTGATCGGTCCGCCATGGCAGAGGAAGAAGATGTCCTTGTTGACGGTTTTTGCGGCGTCGATGATCGCTTGGGTGCGGCGGATGGTGTCGTCCCAACTGACTACCGCATTGGTCACTCCGATGGAGCCGCCGACGGTGGTTCCCACATGCGCGATGATCGCGTCGGCACCATTCTTCGCCATCTCCACGGCTTCTTCGGGTGAACCGACATAGACGATGGAAAACAGGTCCATCCTGCGGGCAAGTCCGATCATTTCGAACTCCTTTTTCACACTCATGCCGGTCTCTTCGAGCACTCCCCGGAAGTGGCCGTCGACAATCGTGTGCGTGGGGAAATTGTTCACGCCGGAGAAGCCCATGTCCTTGACCTTGCCGAGCCAGTGCCACATCCGGCGGCGGGGATCGGTGGCATGCACCCCACAAATCACCGGGATCTCCTCGACGACGGGAAGCACTTCGTATTCGCCGATTTCCATGGCGATGGCGTTGGCGTCACCATAGGCCATCAGGCCGGCGGTCGAGCCGTGGCCCATCATACGGAAGCGGCCGCTGTTATAAATGATGATGAGGTCGGCACCGCCTTTTTCGATGAATTTCGCGCTGATGCCCGAGCCCGCCCCAGCGGCGATGATCGCCTGGCCCTTGTCGAGGGTGTCGTTCAGGCGCGCGACAACTTCAGAGCGGGTATAGGGATTTCCTTTTCCAGTCCATTGATTTGGCATGCCATTGATATTGCCTAAGTCACAATCGACGTCCAGCGCTGATGCCTGCGAACTTCCACTTCCGGCTATCCGGCATGCACATTCCAAGCAATTGCTGGACGGTGTGCGGGGCTGCCGCTAACGTTACGCCGTGGTGAAGATGAGCGCATCCGAGAACGAAACCGATCTCCGGGACATCGAGATCCTCGGGGAAACGACCCGCTATCAGGTGGTTCGCGCCGACATCTCGGACCTTCGGGGTTGGATGCAGGACGGGCCGGTTTGTCCCTTGCTCACCCAACATCACATCTCCCATTGCGGGGTCATGCAGGCGATGCCGCCCTTTGAAATTGTGCGGGCCAACCAAAGCGGGACTTTCATGCTGGCCTGTCTCGAAGGGGAAGGGGTGATCCTGGCCGATGGGCAGTGGAAAAAGATACGTCAGGGACAAGCCTGTCTGTTGCCTCCCTTCGTGATGAACGCTCTCAAATGCCTGCCCGGAAAGTCGTGGAACTTCGCCTGGGTCCGCTATCGGGAAGCACGTGAGACGCGACCCATTGTATCGTCGATTTCCCCGGTTTCGGGATCGTTTGACACGGCTCCGCTAAAGGCCGCCATCGAAGGTCTGCATGCGGAAAGCACATCAGGAAGCAGCGCCTCTGCCCTGCACCATTGGAGCGAACTGGTGCATCATTACGTCCTGCGTTTTGCTCAGCCGCATTCTTCGGATGATCGGCTCTGGCGCGTCTGGCAAAGGGTGGAGACCGACCTTGGCCGGCCGTGGAGTCTGGAGGAATTGGCGAACATTGCCTGCCTGAGCGGGGAACACTTGCGGCGGCTCTGTCGCAAGGATCTCGGGCGCAGCCCGATCCAGCATCTCACCTATTTGCGGCTCCAGAGAGCACGCCACCTGCTTTCGGTCACCGACGATAAGGTCGATGTCATTGCGAAGGCGGTGGGTTTCGAAAGCACGTTCAGCTTTTCTAACACGTTCAAGAAATGGATAGGCTGGCGGCCTTCGGATTTCCGGGATTAGCCCCGGATCGAAGCCCACGGCTGCTCCATGCTCACATCCACCATGAAGGGTCCAGACTGCGTGCCGGGTGATAGAATGGCGAGAATTACGGCATCCCGGTCGCTGGAATTGAAGGTTGCATGCACGACACCGGGCAGCATGTGCGCCGCTTCTCCGACCTTGAGAACCTGCTTCTCCTCACCGACCCATTGCTCCACCTCGCCTTCGAGCACGTAGATCACTTCCTCAAGCTCCGGATGAGTGTGGAAATCATGACACTCGCCTGCGGGCAGAACGGCGCGGCAGACTTGCAGATCCTTGGCATGGGTGATTTCCGGGCAGCACATCCAGTAGTTGGTGCGTCCTTTGAAATCTTCTTTCATGGCTTCAGCTTCGGTAATGAATGGTGTTTTCATGGGTCAGGGAATGTCGGTAGAGGCCACCAGTTCGGTGAGGAGCGGAGCGGCTTGGGTCATCAATGTTTCCAACGGAATCCCGCGATCCGCCAAGGCGTAGAGTGAGTCGAAAATCCCGCTGTTCCGGGCTTGATCATCCGCGAGCCCACAGAAACCTGTCACCGGTACCGACAGGCTGCGGGCGAGCTTTGCAAGGGCGACGGGTCCTTTTCCCGCAAGGCTTTGGAAATCGATGGAGCCCTCGCCGGTGATGACGTGATCCGCTTTCCTGATCCGCGCTTCAAGATCCAACAGCTCAGCTAACAGATCAAAACCGGCTGCCAGACTTGCCCCGGCGAAGTGCAGTAATCCGAATCCCAGGCCACCGGCTGCCCCGGCCCCCGGAGTTGTGGCGGCGCCTGCGCCATTGGTCACCGCCACCAGGTGGGCGAGTGCTGCCTCAAGGCCACTCATCGAGTCCGCCGTCGCTCCTTTTTGCCGCGAGAAAACCGCCGTCGCCCCGCGTGCTCCGAGCAGGGGATTATCCACATCGCAGGCGGCGATGATGGGCGGTAGTGCGATGCGATGACGGCGGTCGATACGCCGCAGGCCCATCAGCTTGGCAGGAATGGGTTCTATCAGATGGTCCTCTGCATCGCGGAAGCGGATGCCTAACGCCGCCGCCATTCCGCAGCCGCCGTCGTTCGTCGCACTGCCGCCGATCCCCATCACGATGCGGGACACGCCATGGAAGGAAACCGCATGGGCGATCTGCATGCCAACTCCCTGGGTGGTGGTGAGCATGGGATTTCTCTCTCCAGTTTCCAACCGCCAAAGGCCGGCGGTTTCCGACATCTCCATGATGGCCACCGGGCCTTCTGCTAGATCGGTGATGAAATAGCGGCTCGCGATGGAGCGTCCCAGCGCGTCCACCGCCGGACAGGAAATCCAGGTTCCCTCTAACACCGCCGACAAGGTATCCATGAAACCTTCGCCCCCATCCGCGATCGGGCAGAGATCCAGCACGGCATCCGGTTCGCGGCGCCTGATGCCCGCGGCAATCGCGTCCGCCGCCTCGATGGCGGACAACGATCCTTTGAACTTGTCTGGGGCGATGAGCAACCGTCGCGGCATGGGAAGTCGTATCTGGTGGGTGGTGAACCTGACCACTCAGTGCAGATCCAGGATCGCGCCGACTGTGGTGAAATAGATCATCATCCCGGAGATGTCGACGGTGGATGCCAGCGACGGGGCTGAGACCACAGCCGGATCGAGCTGGATGGCGCGGGCGCAGATCGGCAGCAGGGCTCCGAGGACCGTTGCTGATAGAACCTGGACGATCAGAGCAGAGGAGACGGCGAAGGCGAGGTGGATGAAGTCGAAATTGGCTCCGGTCCCGCCTTGCAGGTGAGGCAGAATGAAGCTGATGAAGATCGCCATCGTGACACCGAGGGTGAGTCCCAATAACATCCCGGTTCGTGCTTCCTTCCAAGCAATTTTCAGCGCATTGCCGGTGTTGATTTCCCCGAGCGTCATGGCGCGGATGACCATGGTGGCGGCTTGGCCGCCGGAATTTCCGCCAGCGGCCACCACCATCGGTAGGAACAACGCGAGCACGAAGGCCTTTTCCAGCACCTCGCTGAACCGGAACATCACATAGCCGGAAACCACTGATAGAAATGCCAGCCCGACCAACCAGGAAACCCGGCGGCGGTATTGCAGGAAAACACTGGTGTTCAGATAGGAAACTTCGGATTGCTCGCCACCGATACCTGATAGTTTTTCGATGTCTTCGGTGGACTCCTCCTGGAGAATTTCTAACGCATCGTCGTAAGTGAGAACGCCGAGGAGGTGGTGGAATTCATCGACCACCGGCAGCACGATGAGGTCGTATTTCGACAAGGTGCGCGCGGCTTCTTCCTGGTCGGCGGAGGCGAGGATGGTCTCGTCCGCCGCTTCCATGATGTCGTGGATCGGAGTGTCCCAGGTGCTGAATGCGAGATCGCGCAACCGGACTTTACCGACGAGCCGTCCCTGCTCATCGACCACGAAAATTCGTGCCAGGGTTTCGGTATCCTCGCGGTCGCGGCGGAGCACGGTGATGGCCTGTTTCACTGTCATGTCGGCAGTGATCCGCCCGACTTGGGTGGTCATCCGTCCGCCGGCGGTGTCCTCTTCGTATTTGAGGAGGTTCCGCGTGAGCTCCTTGTCGCGCGGGCCGAGCAGACTGAAAAAGCGGACCTGCGCGTCCTTGCTGACCACTTGGAAAACGTCCACGCGGTCGTCGTCCGAAAGATTTCCTAACAAAACCCTGAGCTGGGCAGGCTTGAAATGGTTCAGAGCCTCCTCGATGAGCGGGTAGGGAAGTTCTGCGACGACGTCGGTCGCTAATTCAGGGCCGATGGTCTTGAGCAGCAGATCCCGTTTTTCGTCATCCAGGTTCTCGTAAAGGTGCGCGAGGTCGGCGTAGTGGATGTCCTCGGCGGCGGCAAGCAAGGCCGAGCAATCGGACGCATCCAGCGCCCGAAGCAGTTCCGCCATGGGATTCTCGTCCAGTTCCTCCGCCACGCGCGGAGAGTGCGTGGCTGTCATGGAGCGGGCAAGAAAAACGAAGGGCAATGTGCCCCGCTGTCCCCGCCGGAGTCCATTCGGATCAATCCCCGCTGAGGTTGCGCACGAGGAACTCCGCGCGCCGCCGCTTGCCGTAGGGCGTTTCCGCTGCGCCGTGGTTCGCGTTCATGACCGGCAGGAACTCGAAATCCTTGTCGGCCTTTTCCAGCGCATTAACCACCTGCGCGGTCGATGCAGGGTCCACGTTGGTGTCCATTTCCCCGACCACGAGCATCAGCCTGCC
>JBBQDJ010000240.1:0-6388 GCA_038319595.1 Verrucomicrobiales bacterium | reverse complement strand
GTACAGGGGTTTTATAAAACACCTCTATCAGCAAAAAGGAGCAATTACCTGTTATATCCCGGCTTGCCCGTCTTCCGGCTGACGTACTGGATCGGATAGACCTCTTCCCGCCCGGCGAAGAGCGAGCGGAAGAGGGCGATCTTCTCAACCGTCGGTGATTGGTGGGAGACGGGCATCGGATGAATTCCAGCAGTCCCTCATTATTACGCGAGAGTCACAAGTCAGCAAGCTCGCGAATATCTCGGTGCGGATCAGCTCGAATGGAAGGAATTCCTGCCACGAAAGACCTCGCCTACGTCTCCGAACTCGCTGAAGGCCTCCTCGAAAACGTAGGCGATTCCGCCAAACGCTTTCGCTTTAAAGTGCCGTGTATCTGCGGCTATAAATATCTGATTTTAGGAGTTTGTTCACACTAACAGTTTGGGAGCTGTCTTTGGAACGGGCTGGGAGTGTTGCTGGTTACTGATTCCAAAACAATTCCCCCTGATACTCTTGCCGGCTAACGCCAGCGCTCCATCCAGAGTTCGTCCTCATGGCCGATCAGGGCCTGGCCACGGTAAGGCGGATAAAGCGGGAGGGTGGGGCGTTACTTGAGATTTCCACTGGGTCGGTAAATGTGTAGGGCTGGCCGGTAGAGAGGGCCGCGGGGGCAATGGGTATGGGCGTCCAGTTGGATAAATTGGGTGAGGATTCGATGGCGAAGATGATGTCACTGCGCTGCGGGGTGAAGGTGAGCTGAAGATGCTTGTTGATCACTTGGACTTGGTAAACGCCAGCGGATGAAGCCACGGGTGAGGAACCGAGTGCATACTCGACGAGGTTGTGCAGGCCATCGCCATCAGCATCGGCGTTGTCAGCGGAGTTGCCGGTGGCGGCGGTGGTGTTGAAATGAATTTTTCGCCAGGCGAGCAGCGGGTCGGTGATGTCATCGAGACGGGTGAGTTCGATGAAATCGAGTTGCAGGGTGGAGTTGCCGAGGCCCCAGTTGCTGCCATCAGGCACAATGAGAATTTCCCAAGCGGATGCAGTGAATTTGAAGGCGCTGTTCGTAAAGCTGGAGAGTGGCACGGTGAAATCAGCCCACCCGGTGCCGGGGGCGGTGGCGTTGAAGGTGAGGGTCTGGTTGTTGCCGGTTTTCAGGATGAGCGAGTAGTTTTTCCCGGACGGGCTGGTGATCTGGATGCGACCGCGAACGAACAAGCGGGCGAGGTTAGAGGCGGTGAACGGTGGGGTGCCGGGGCGACTGGTGCCGATGCCCGCATACCAAGAACTCGCTCCTTGGATGGCGAGTCTGAGCACTTTCCCGTCGGTCGTGCCGGTGGACGCGGAAGTGAGAGCGCTGGTGACACCCGTGCCACCGCTGTAGGACCACCAGCCAGCGGTTCCGGTAGGAAACGCCTCGGAGTAGAGGCTGGTTTCCTGAGTAGGGGTGATGGTTAGATTGAGTGTGGCGGGGGTGGTGCCAGCGGAGTTGGTGGCGGTGAGGGCGACCTGGAAATTTCCGGCGACGGTGGGCGTGCCGTTGATGAGGCCGGAGTTGGTGTTCAAAATCATTCCCGCAGGCAGCCCGGTAGCGGAGTAGGTGATAATGCCGGGCGTGGAGACAAGGGCGATGGATCCAGCGAGGCTTTGGGAAATCGTCGCGGTGAGGGAGGAGGTGAAGCTCGGAGCGGTGAGGCTCAGCGCATCGGCATTCCAGCTATAGTTTTTCGCGACGGCATCGGCCCAGAGAACGGGCCAATTCTGGTCGAGCTGCGTCTGGCCGTTGATGTTCCACATGCTCCAACCGAGGCCGAGAAACTCGCAAGTTTGGTTGATGTATTCATGGCCGGCGAAACTGCCGGAGCGTACAGGGTCGGTGATGCCGAGGGTGGCGTTGGAGACGGAGGCTGGAAAATTATTTTCCGATGGCCAGCCAGCGAAGCGGGAGTGAAGGTTGCGCAGGTTTTGGGCCTGAGGGAACGGCCCCCCGTCGGTGCTGTAGAGGTGATAGGCGAGCGAGGTCTTACTCCAGTCCACGGCACCGGGTAGGGCGGCGAAGGACTCGGCCAGGTTGCCCATTCCGGTGCCAAAGCCATAGTCATTTACCCCTGGCGGCGAGAAGATCATGATGTGCGTGTTTGGAGCTCCGGCGCGGATGATATTGTAACTGGTTTTAAGTTGTTGGAGGCGACCGGGGAGTTCCGCTTCGAGATTGCCATTGTTGCCGATGCCGCTAATTGGTTCGTTAGATGCCTCGTAAATGACGTGGGTGCGATTGGCGAAATAGGGGGCCACGTAAGTCCAGAGCGCGTCGGCGTAGGTGGCGTTGTAGAGCGGGATTTTGTTATGGCAGTTGATGATGACGTAGAGGCGATGGGCCGAGGCGTAATTCACAGCCCGCTCCATACGGGCGAGCTGACGCGTGCGATAGGCTGGATCGTTCCAGTCGGTGGGAGTGAAGGTGGCCGAGGGCGCGTAGGCCTCGGTTTCCCACATATCGAAAAGAATCATGCGGACGCCGTTGAGACCCTTGGCTTGCATCGAGGCGTAGTAGGACTCGGGTTGTTCCTGGGGGGACTTGTCCCAGATCCATGCCGTGCCGGCGCGCAGCGGGGTATTGGTGTCGGTGCGCAAGACCTTGAGGGCGGGTCCGCTTGGGTTGTAGGCATCGGGGATCGTCGCAATGGCGATGCGGCCGCGGTCGCTGGGAAGCGGGGTGGACTGCGCCCTGATGGCGGCGGGCAAAAGCACCAGTAGGAGGCAGAAAAGGAAAGTTCGACGAGGGCGCGTGATCGCCTTTTTGAAAGGCAGTGCCGGATCGCAGGAATGAGGTGGATTGGCTTGGAATGATCGGCTCACGTTAGCAGTGTTTTTTAGTATCTTCCACGATCCTTGTTCCGATTCCAGCCCGATTCCCCATCCGGGCGGCGGCCGACCGCCTGCGGGAAGCGAGTGAAGCACACGACGCGGATTTCGCCGCATTCGATGCTGCCGGGAAAAGGAGGTTGGTGGGCTTGAAGGCGCAGGCGCTGGTCGCGGCGGGTTTCACCATCCAACCCAAGGAATTCGGCTTGTTGACCGCTTCCACCGTGGCTGCCCGAGCAAGCGCGGATGCCGCTCTCGCTGAAATGGATCGGCGTGTCGCACGGCTGGAATCATTTAACCGACTGTCGGCCGACCGTCTGGCTGCATGTCTGCGGCAGGTCATCGACACCGATCCCGGAAAACGCGCGATCATCGAGTCATTCGTTTCCATCCTCCAACAGCTCGCTCCCGTGCTTCCGATCGTCAGGGACTTTCGCGAGAAGCTCGTGGTGCATTCCGTGCTGATGGCAAACGCCCACGCCGAGATACCTGGCCTGCGCCGGACCTTGGAAAACAACGCAGAGCGCGCGCGAGTGCTGCGCTCTTCCTTGGACGACTTCCTGGCAGAGGTGCCTTATCCGTTCGACCACACCCCGCCGCTGGACCGGCTCTTGGAGGTCATTCAGGCGGAGGAAACCAGCTCGGTGGTTGCGGAAGGGCCCGCATTTTTCAACCAACTCATCCGTGCCCAAGCCGCCACCGAACGGATCGATCAACTGGCCATCCGCGTGTTTGGTTCACTCGCGATCATCGCGGCGACCGGGGAAAGGGCGCTTTCGAAGCGCGAAGGAGTTTCATGACGTGGAGGTTCGTTGGTGGGCTCGGCCGAACCGCATGGCCGCCTACCGGGTTTTTTGGAAAATTTAATGAACTTGCCCGAAGGTCTTGAAACGCTAAGTTTCCGCAGTTCATTACCCACCCATGGCCACCGTTTATAGCATTCTCCAAGTCGCCCTCTTGATCTTCGCGGTCGTGATGGGCTTCAACCTCATCATTTTCGTCCACGAACTCGGGCATTTCCTCGCCGCCAAGTGGCGTGGACTTCAGATCGACCGGTTCCAGATCTGGTTCGGCGCGCCGATTTGGAAAAAAACCATCGGGGGCGTGCAATACGGTCTCGGCTGGATCCCGGCCGGCGGCTTTGTGGCCCTGCCGCAGATGGCACCGATGGAAGCACTCGAGGGTGGGGCGAAGGACGGTGCGAAACCACTGCCACCCATCACGCCGCTCGACAAAATCATCGTCGCCTTCGCCGGGCCGCTTTTCTCCATGCTGCTGGCGCTCATTTCCGCCGTCTTCGTATGGCAGATCGGCAAACCCGCCGATTTCATCCCGACTCAGGTCATCGGCACCGTCGTCGAAAACAGCCCCGCGGCGAAAGCGGGCATCCAGGTGGGTGACAAGATCCTCGCCATCAACGGTAGCCTGGTGAATGGCTTCGCCGGTTCGCTCGACAGCATCACCGAGGGCATCATTCTCAGTAAGGGCAAGCAAATCGAGTTCACCGTGGAGCGCCCCGGCAGTGCGGCCCCGATCCAGTTGATTTCCCAGTTCGAAACCGAGAAAACCAAGTGGTTCCAGCGCGGCGGATTGCGGCAGGTGGGGATCGGCCCGGAAATCGACCACATCGCCATCGGTTCCGTCGTCGAAGGAAGCCCGGCGGAGAAGGCCGGTTTCAAGAGCGGTGACGCCCTGGTGTCCTTGAACGGGCAGAATTTCAAGGAAGACACCAAGGCGGTCGTCCAAGCGATCAAGGCGATCGGCACCAACCCCATCGAGTTTGAAATCCTCCGCTCCGGGAAGCCGCTCAAGCTCACCGCGACCCCGGTGGTTCCGCTCGCGCCCGCCGGCAGCGGACCGATGCTTGGCCTCGCGTTCCAAGAGGTTCCCTATCAGCAGCAAGGCATCGTCAACCCCGCGCCTCTCAAGCAGGTCGGCGACAGCTTGCGCATGATGTGGACCACCATCACCAGCGTCGTGGCGAAGGATTCGAGTATCGGTGTCGGCCACCTCAGCGGCCCCGTCGGCATCGCCACCTTGCAGTATCAGCTTTTGCAAATGGAGGACGGCTGGCGGCGCATCCTCGCCTTCATGGTGCTCTTCAACGTCAACCTCGCGGTGCTCAACATGATGCCCTTCCCTGTCCTTGACGGTGGCCACATCGTCCTCGCCCTGTTGGAGAAACTCTTCGGTCGGCCCGTCAAGGCGAAGCCGCTGGAAATCATCCAGACCGCCTGCGCCCTGGCCCTGATTTCACTGATGCTGTTCGTCACCAGTAAGGACATCGGCGACAAGTTCGGCCACAGTGATGAGCGCGATAAAGTCGTTTTCCCGGCGAATTGACGTCGCGCGGGTGGCGGATCGCTTTGGAAGAAACTTGAAGGTCCATCGAGTCGTATCGAGCGCATCATGGATCCATCTTCAGCAACGGGAGTCGGTCGGCGGGCGTTTCTAGGCGGCGTGCTTGCGGCGGCTGCCGCTGGCGTCGCCTTGGGTGAGGACGCGAAGCCGGCCCAGCCACCCAAGGTTCACGGCAACGCGCTCGTCTATCAATTCAAGATCGGCGCATTCGATGCGTGGTCCATCAGCGACGGGCACATGCTTTTCCGCGGGCCGCTCGATCTCATGTGGCCGCCGGATGCGCGCCCTCAAATGAAGGAATGGCTGGAAAGCCACGGTGAGCGGATGGACGGCATCCCGCTCTACGTGAACATCTTGGTGGTGAGGATCGGCAAGGAAATCGCCCTCTTCGACGCGGGCTTCGGCGAACGCGACAGCACTAACATCGGCTGGCTGCAGGACGGCTTGCGGCAGGCGGGAATCGCGCCGGAGCAGGTGACCGCTGGATTTCTGAGCCATTCGCATGCCGACCATCTCGCGGGATTCGTGACCGGCGGGAAACCGACATTTCCCAACGCTGCGTTTTACTATCTGCCAGAGGAATACGATTTCTGGCATGCGGCGGAGCCGGATTTCTCAAAGACCAAACGCAACCGCGCCGAGCTTCCCGGCATGATTAAGTCGGTGCGCAACCAGTTCGAAATCCTCAAGGCTGTCTCGCAACCGGTGAAGGCGGGCACACAGTTCTTCGACGGTGCGGTGACCATCGAGGCCGCCCCCGGCCACACCGCGGGCCACGCCATTTTCCGGATCCAGTCGGGTGATGAATCGTTGCTACACCTCATGGATCTTTCCCACCACCACGGGTTCATGTTCCACAATCCGAACTGGTTCATCGCCTTCGATCACGACCCGATGTTAGGGATTGAAACGCGGAAGAAGGTCTTCGCACAGGCCGCGGCGGAACGGACCCGCTGTTATGGATTCCATGTGCCCTGGCCGGGACTCGGCCACGTGCTGCCGGTGGGTGAAGGCTATCTTTGGCATCCTGAGCGGTGGAGTTGGGGCAGTTAGAGCGAACGCCATCAGTCATTTCCGCGACTCGTGCCGTCATGGATTTTCTAAGTTCTCGATGCATCGCCATCTTCACGAAGACCAGATGACCCTTGAGCTCCTCTCCTAGAGTCACCCGGGCGGCGTT
>JBBQDJ010000239.1:0-6404 GCA_038319595.1 Verrucomicrobiales bacterium | reverse complement strand
ACGCACGATCAAACCCATGATCGATTTTGCGGCGGCCCGACCGAAAGGTGATGTGAAAGTGCTGATCGCCAGCTTCGGTGGAGATCCCGCAGCCACCCATGCGGAATTGCTCGCGGGCAAGAGCAAGGTGGACTGTCCTGTGGTTTCCGTACCGGGCGGGATCGGCAGTTCGCTGGTCCACCGATTGGGTATTCTATCAGAAGACACCGATAGCAATAGCGTGATACTCGACAAGCAAGGGCGCATCTTGTCGGCAATTTCCGGCTTGGCTCCTAACAAGGATGGCAGAACACTGATCAACGTAGTGGCATGCCAAGATGAGAACCTGGTGAATGCCGCATTAGAGAAAGGGGAAATCGACAAGGCCAAGGAAACCATCCTGGCGCTAGCCCCTCCCTTCAATCCCGATGCGGTCGATGCAAAAGGCAAAAAAATTCTAAAGAAACCCGAGATCAGCCTGGCCCACCTGCGCGCCCGTGCCCGGGTTTACCAAGCTCTCGGGGAGATCGACCTCGCCCTCGCCGATGCCGAGGAAGTCGTCCAGCGCCAGCTCGGCACCGATGGCGGCATGAGCCTCCGCACCGACGAACTCAATGAATCCGAGCAGTTGAGGGACACCATTCTGAAACTACGCGTACCGTCGCCAAAGGAATGATCAGAGGATTCGCATCCGGCTATTTTCCCGACTTGTCGATCTAACTTGTGATGGCCGCCCGCGTCCTGCCAATCGCTGATTTGAAGCTGACGCCGTGTATGCCGGAATCGTCGGGGAGGGTTCCTTTTGGTGTTCCATCGAGAAATTTAAACTAAGGTATCTTGAGTCAAATAGCGGGCAGAGGGTTTCCAACAGAATCATGGGATTTCCCACTTGTATGGTGCGCGGGAAATCAGCTCACAGCCACCGGTAACGACATGTATCACGTCCTCAATCCGGCAACCGCCGAGGCCATGGTAATAGAGTCCGGGCTCAACGGTGACCACCATGCCCTTGCGGAACTTCCACGGGGAACCGGAGCGCATGATCGGAGCTTCATGGATTTCCAATCCCACGCCATGGCCCAGCGCGTGGAAAAACCCCTTTGGATTTTTGCTGTTGCGGACGGTCTCATAACCCTCCTTGTCAAAGAACGCCTGCACGGCGTCGTGCACCTTGCCACCCGTTACGCCCGGCTTGATCATGTCGATCGCGAGTTTGTGGGCTTGTTTGACAGTGCGCACCAACCGCCGCTGTGCGTCGCTGGCCCGGCCTTTCAGATAGGTGCGCGTCATGTCCCCCCAGTAACCGTCCTCAACGCGGCGTGGAAAAATATCCACCACGATCAACTCGCCCGCGTGGATTGGCCCGTGGCCGACACAGTGATTGTCCACGGCTTGGTCGCCCGGAGCGGCGATCGTGTGCAGCGCCACTCCACCGGCATCGAAAGCCGCGTGGCTGATGAGGTCGCGCAAGCGCTCCGATGTTAGGATACTGCCGCAGTGAACCAGTTTGCCATTGCGGATTTTCGACTCGCCTAATGTCTTGGTCACGATGCGGAAGCACGCCTCGCTGACTTTGTTGCCCTTGCGCAGCGACTCCACTTCAGCCGCCGTCTTGATCTGCCGCTCGGGAAAAAGACCCTCGTCATCCGCGATTTCAAGAGTCATGCCAGCCTCGCGCAGTTTGCGGGCCAGCCCGATCGGGAATCGGGGACCGACTAGGAAATTGGGAATATCATAAAGTTCCGCAAGGTGGAGCACCACCTGGTGGAGGGCGGGCGATTTACCCAACGGCAGCTTGAAGCGCTTCGAAGCGCCGTCGCTGACTTCATTGAGCAGCAGGATCTCGTCGAAGGAGGACTCCTTGGCCATCCGGCCGTATTCCGTCGCGTGCGTCACCCCGACGCGCTTGCCGTTCGCCATGAACGCAAGGTAGGGGTCAATAGCTTGAAACCTGCCGAAGTATAACATGTCCGGATCGGTCGCATCCGCATGCAATAGGATGGACGAAGGCCGTTGCCGACTTTTCATAGATTGTGCTGTCTGATACATTTTGACTTGTTCGTTACATGATTAGAATACCACCGGGTAGAAACCAAGCGTGAGGGCAGGGCAAGAGTGACTCGGTTCTGCCTTCGTCGGCAATCCTTGTTTCGGGAATGAATTTGAATGCGATCGCTCCAAGCGACTGATCCGGATTCGGGATGACTCAAACCATGGCTTCCGCAGCAGGAAGGTAGCGGAAGGAAACGATTTTGAATCTTCTCCCGAATTTCGCATTGATGGGATTCAGCACATTCACGGGTGTGAACGCCTCGTCCGAGCCGTCTAGGAAGTCCGGAACGCGCTGAACGACGGTCTCCGCCCACGCCGTGGCGATGATCTTGCCGCTTGCATTCTTCGCTTCGCCACAGGCATTCACTGAAAGTCGCTGGAACCCTTGATTTTCCAAGTCTTTCGCGGGATTGGGAACAATCTGGGAACAATTGAAAATCACCTAACAAAAAATCCCGAGGCTTTTCAGCCTCGGGACTCATTGAAAATCAACGGAAAGTGCTCGAAAGAGGACTCGAACCTCCACAGGTTACCCTACTAGATCCTTAGTCTAGCGCGTCTACCAATTCCGCCATCCGAGCATCCGGTTGGGTGGGCGCACTTGTTACGGTCCTGTCCCGGGCATTGCAAGAGAATCTTCGAGAAAAATGATTGTCACGCACTTAATCTGCTTACTCCTTGATTCCGTGGCTCCAAACGAAAGCATGTGGCCGTTCAATTGCTATGGAATCCATCCGCGCCGAGTCAGTCGTCAAATCCTTTGGAAGCACCCGTGCCCTTGACGGGATCACGCTTCATGTGAAGCCGGGTGAGCTGTTTTTCCTGTTGGGAGCCTCGGGTTGCGGTAAGACCACGCTGCTGCGCTGCATCGCTGGCTTGGAAACCCCGACGAGTGGCGCGATCTTTTTCGGCGAGCGGGATGTGACGAAAATGCAACCGCACAAACGCGAGGCGGCGATGGTTTTCCAGAGCTATGCGCTGTGGCCCCACCTATCAGTCGGGCAGAATATTTCGTTCGGCCTCGAAGAGCGGAAGGTGCCGAAGGCGGAAATCAAACAACGCGTCGAAGAGGCGCTGGAAATGGTAAAGCTCCCCGGCTACGGCGGCCGGGCGATTGATCAAATGTCGGGGGGGCAGCAACAACGGGTTTCGCTGGCCCGCGCCTTGGTCGTGAAACCGAAATGCCTACTTCTCGACGAGCCCCTCTCCAATCTCGACGCCCAACTCCGGGTGGAAATGCGTCGCGAGATCCGCCGGATCGTGAAGGAAAACGGACTGACCGGGATTTATGTGACCCACGATCAGGAAGAGGCCCTGGCGATGGCGGATCGGATGGCGGTGCTGTCTTATGGAAAAATCGGCCAAATCGGGACGCCGGAACAGATTTACCGCTCGCCGACGAGCGCCTACGTCGCGAATTTCATTGGCGAAACGAATTTAGTCTCCGGTGAAACGGTTGAGACCCGCGACGGCTATACGCTGGTAAAAACCGCTGCCGGTCCGGTGGTTGGGCGCGTGTCCGATCCCGATTGGTCCCCTCCCCCCGGTGAGGCGGTGAAGTTGTCGATCCGACCGGAAGCTTGGCGGTTGAAGAGCGAGGGGGGTGACAATTCGATTCAGGGAAATATCAGCGAGCGCAGCTATCTGGGCCAACGCATCCAGTATTGGGTGGAAACGGCGGCCGGCCGGCAACAAGTGGTGGAGATGAATCCCCATGTCATTCAGGAGCCGGGTGATGCTCCGGTTGTGCTCCATTCCCGTCATGATGACGTGGTGATTCTCAAGGCCTAACCGAATCTATCCGGATGAAAACGAGAGCCTGGATGATTTTCGGACTGCTGGCGCTGATTGTGGCGCTGCCAATGGCGATGCGGCGGCAGACCGCAACGACGAGCTCAAGGACGGCCGATGACACATTGGTCATCCTGAGTCCGCACAACGAATCCATCCGCCAGGAATTCGGCGAGGCGTTCGCGGCGCACTGGAAACGATCAACCGGGCGCTCGATCTACATCGACTGGCGGACTCCCGGCGGCACTTCAGAAATCCGGATGGTGCTCGATGCAGGATTCAAAGCAGCGGAGGAAACCAAGCGCAATGGCATCGGGGTGGATGTCTTCTTCGGCGGTGGTGAGCCGGATTTCGCGAGTCAGGCGAAGAAAGGCCGACTCGTTCCGTTGCGCGTTTTCCAATCTCATCCCGAGTGGTTCGCCAAGGACGGCCCCATTCCTGAGTCGTTCACCGGCGAGCGTTACTATGCCGCGGACAAAGTCTGGGTGGGGACCTGCATGTCGCAGTTTGGAATCTGTTATAATCCGGATGTCCTGCGTCGCCTGAAGATCGATCCACCGACAAAATGGGACGACCTTGGCGCTCCGGCCTACGAAGGAACGCTGGCCCTGGCCGATCCCACCAAAAGCGGATCCGTCGCGCGGACCTTCGAGGTGTTAGTGCAAAGCCAGATGTTGCGCGAGCTATCAGCACCGGGTGCCGATCCCCAGCGCGCCAAGGAGTCCGGTTGGGAAAAAGGACTGCAATTGATCCAGCGCATGGCAGCCAACGCCCGCTATTTCACCGACAGCGCCTCCAAGATTCCACTGGATGTCGGACAGGGAAACGCCGCCGCCGGAATGTGTATCGATTTCTACGGACGTTCCTATGCCAGCGAACTCACTTCCAAAGCCGGCACCCCGCGGGTGGTGTGGATCGCACCCGTCGGAGGCACCACCTTGAGCGGCGATCCGGTCGCGGTTCTCAAGGGCGCGGAACATGCCGAGGTGGCGCAAAGTTTTGTGGAATTCTGCCTCACCGAGGAAGCACAGACCTTGTGGTTCGGCAAACCCGGATCACCTAACGGACCCAAGAATCGTGCGCTCTATCGGACGCCGATCCGCCGCGATGTTTACACCCCAGAGATCCTCGCGAATTCGACGATGCCGAATGCGCAACCTTACGATGACCCCGGCAATTTCGTCTATCAGCGGGAACTCACCGGAGCCTCGTTTAACACCCTGCGCCAACTCGTGAAAATCATGTGCATCGACTCCCACGAGGAGATGAAAGCGGCGTGGAGCGCGATGCGCGAGGCCGGGATGCCGGAGGATGCGCTCGCCGTTTTCTCCGATGTGTCCCCCATGAATTACGCCAAAGCCGGCCACGGCGACCCGATTCTTGACGGCCCCGATGCCCTCAAAGCCGCCGAACGCGCCTCCGAACTCGGCGAATGGTTCCGCACGAATTACCGCAAGGCGGAAGCCCTGGCGCGAAAGCGAATGTAGCGTCGGTCTGCGACCGTCGATGCCTTTGAAATGACCTTGAATCGCCGCAGAAAGACATTCATCGACGCTCACGGAGCGACGCAAGCGGTGATCGATCGTGATGTTCTGATCGACTAGCCTTGGAGTTCGCTTTCGGCTTCTCGCTATTCAGAATTTCAGCATTTACCCTGTGCGCATCTCCAGCCCAAACACACGCATCCGATGAAGTGCCTTCGCCGCATGATCGAACACGCAAAAATGTTGAAAGGCGGCACCGCCCCCGTCGCATGAAACTTGAGCGGCATTGATCCTTGAAATACCTGATCAATCCACTACTTTGGCATCTGCGATTACCCTTGTTTTGAATCTGGACGATCACCTGAAGCTGCGGCTGGATGCCCTTGCAGCGCACAGCCGTAAGCCCCTGCCGGACTGGGCCGCCGAACAACTTCGTCGCCTCGCCGCAGATGCGGGGGAGATTCCTGCCGCGACCTACTCCGCCGAATGGATGGCCACCTTCGGTTCCACCGACGACCCTTCCTTTAGTGCTCCAGAGCGCCAGACCCGAACATCACGCACGTCAAGTGGACCACATCCTCCAGCCATTTGCCATCGCGTGGCCGGACACCACCGCAGTGGAACATTACGTGGACATCCGAAGCACGTCGGAAAAATCTGGCTCCATCATCAGCCAGCCCGACCTCTGGATCGCCGCCATCACCCGGGCAGCGGGCGGAATCCTCGTCACTAACAACACGGGCGAATTCTCCCGCGTTCCCGGCCTCACTCTTGAAGACTGGTTGCAATCGTGAATCGCCCCTCAATGCAAATCTCTTTCCGATTGTGAATCCGTTTACTCTGACCCCATCCAGTGGAAACCCACAGCGAGGAAATCGCACAAGTCATCCAACGCAACCGGGACGCGTGATGGCTTCGCTCTACTCCAATGAGAACTTTCCAAGACGCGTCGTCGAAGAACTGAGAAGGAGCGTCTCCAAGTAAAATCCCGGACTTGCCTTTAAAGCCACTATGGTTAACGTCCTTTCATGAGTGTTCAAACAGCCTTTCAACGCGGCGTCAGTCCACTTCTACAACTTCTGCTTCCCGGACGCGAGG
>JBBQDJ010000238.1:0-6410 GCA_038319595.1 Verrucomicrobiales bacterium | reverse complement strand
GTTAGCACAAGGAGTTGGTATATCCCACAATTATGATGGCCCCTCGAGGCTCACAAAAACCGGATCAGCTATCATCAGCGGGTCTTTGCTTCATGACCAGAGTCCTCAGAAGATCACCGTTTGGAAGCAACCATGAAGGACCAGAGAAGACGAGACACAGCAACTGCCACTAGCCGCCCTGTCAGCAACATCACCCGTAACATGAACCTTAACTCTCGTCTCAACGCTCGCTCCCGCTAGTGGCGGCGCGTACTTTTTGACGTTAGCTGGAAAATGAAGAGCTCCTATTTCGGAAGCACTTGGGCAGCGTCTTGTGCCGCCTCGACAGGCGGAGCGATCTACGCGGCCATCCGCGTCCAACGATCGCTCCCGCTGGTAGGGGTGCATGTGCTAGACGTTAGGCAAAATGGGAATTTGCCCTGAGAATAAATAGAGAGCCTCATCGGGTCCCAGGGAGCGATTAGTTCCCCGGTCCCAAACCGCCCGCTATCGCTACCGACACGAAGCCTGAGAAGGAAGAAACCCCGCAAAACCTGAGTCGGAGCTTGCTCCCGGCAGCGGTTGGCGGGTCTTTGACGTTGAATCGCTAACGATAAATGACCACGAGGAAAAGCACGGCCTGGTGATTGCCGGCATTCGTGATCGTGTGAGGCACATCGGCGCGGTAGGTGGCCGAGTCGCCCTTGCCGAGATTCTCGTTTGAGTTCCCCGATTTAAGCTCCACGGAGCCCTCCTCCACCGTTAGAAACTCGCGGGTGCCCTCGACATGGGGCTGACTCCGCAACGAGCCGCCTACCGGTAGTCGCAGTTCGTAGAATTCCACGTCCTTTTCCAAGTTCAAAGGCGACAAGGTGCGGATCTGACACTGCTTGTCGGTGCGGAAAACCTGCGTGCGGTCGTTGGCCCGTATCGTCTGGATGGTGGACTCCGAGTCCGCGCTCTCGATGAGATCCTGCAAGGCGAGCCCGAATGCGCGGGCGATCCGATAGGTCACGCTCAGCGTCGGATTCGCGCGCTCGCGCTCGATCTCGCTGAGCATCGAACGACTGACGCCACTGGCTGAGGCGAGCTCTTCCAGCGACCAGCCCCGGTTGGCTCTCAGCTTTTTCACCCGCCGCCCGAGATCCTCGTTGATCGAATCCGCATTCGGCGAGGCCGGGGAGCTGACCACCTTCTTCGCGTTCCGCTTCGCTGGCATCGTTTATGCAATATGTTGGTTGAAATTTCCTGTAAAGTGGAAAATCGAGCTTGCCATTTTACCGGATGGAAATCCATTATGCCGGAGGTGATGAAAGCGCTGGTTAAAGCGAAAGCAGAACGTGGACTTTGGTTGCAAGACGTACCGGAACCGGAGGTCGGCATCAACGATGTCCTGATCAAGGTCCATAAGACCGGTATCTGTGGAACCGACCTGCACATTTACAACTGGGACGCTTGGGCCAGCAAGACCATCCCTGTTCCCATGGTCGTGGGCCACGAGTTCCTGGGTGAGGTAGTTAGCACCGGCAGCAACGTCAGTGATTTTCATGCGGGTGACCTTGTCAGCGCCGAGGGTCATGTCGTCTGTGGCCGCTGCCGCAATTGCCTCGCAGGGCGCCGCCATCTCTGCAAGGACACCCAGGGAATCGGCGTCAATCGCACGGGAGCCTTCGCGGAGTATATCAGCGTGCCGATGACCAACGTCTGGCATCACTCGCCGGGGGTGGACGAGGAAGTTGCCGCCATTTTCGACCCCTTCGGCAATGCGGTGCACACTGCGCTTTCGTTTGATTTGTTAGGAGAGGATGTGTTGATCACTGGCGCAGGACCCATCGGAGTGATGGCGGTGGCGATCGCGAAACACGCCGGTGCCCGCCACGTGGTCATCACCGACGTGAACGACTACCGCCTCAGGCTGGCCGAGGAAATGGGTGCGGATGTGGCCCTCAACGTCACGCAGGGGGATTTAACCGATGTGCGGCGGAAGCTCAACATGAAAGAGGGCTTCGACGTGGGACTGGAAATGAGCGGCAACCCGTCCGCCTTCCGCACGATGATTTCTGAAATGTGCCACGGTGGAAAGATAGCGATGCTGGGAATCCCGGCTGAGCCGATGGCCATCGACTGGAACAAGGTGATATTCAACATGCTTACCATCAAGGGGATTTACGGCCGCGAGATGTATGAGACTTGGTATAAGATGAATGTCATGCTGGAGAGCGGACTAAATATCAAGCCGGTCATCACCCACCGCTTCGGCGCGGATGAGTTTGAGAAAGGATTTGAAGTCATGCAGACCGGAATGAGCGGAAAGGTTGTGCTCGACTGGTCCGTCTTCCATTAGAACATCGAACATCCCAATGAATTCAAATTTCACCACGTATCTCGCTGAGCAACTTGAAGGCATCCGTGCCGCCGGCACCAGCAAGAAAGAGCGGACCATCACGACCCCGCAAGGAACAACCGTCCGCGCGGATGGCGGAGGCCCCGTGCTGAACATGTGTGCTAACAACTACCTCGGGCTTGCCCAAGATCCCAGCGTGCGACAGGCAGCCCACACCGCTCTGGACGAGTGGGGATACGGCCTCGCCAGCGTGCGTTTCATCTGTGGCACGCAGGGCGTCCACAAGGAGTTGGAAAAAAGCCTGAGTGATTTCCTCGGAACAAGTGACACCATTCTCTATGGATCTTGTTTCGACGCGAACGGTGGATTGTTTGAAACCCTACTCGGACCCGAGGACGCGGTGATCAGTGACGAACTCAACCACGCCTCCATCATCGATGGTGTGCGCCTGTGCAAGGCAAAGCGTTTCCGCTACAAAAACCGGGACATGGCGGACCTCGAGGCGCAACTCATTGCCGCGGACGCCCAAGGTGCCCGATTCAAACTCATCGCCACGGACGGTGTGTTCTCGATGGATGGCTTTATCGCGCCGTTAGGTGCCATTTGTGATCTAGCAGACAAATACACCGCGCTGGTGATGGTGGACGATTCCCACGCCGTCGGTTTCATGGGCGCGGGCGGTCGCGGCACCCACGAGCACTGCGGAGTCATGGGACGCATCGACATTCTCACAGGAACTCTCGGCAAGGCGCTGGGCGGTGCCAGCGGTGGCTACACCAGCGGACGGCAGGAAATCATCGATCTGCTGCGCCAGCGCTCGCGGCCCTATCTGTTCAGCAACACGCTCGCGCCGGTGATCGCCGGAGCTTCGTTAGAGGCGATCCGCCTGTTGAAGGAATCGACGCAGCTACGAGATACCCTCGAGGAAAACACCCGCTATTTCCGTGAGGCGATGACGGCGGCCGGATTCGACATTGTTCCCGGCACTCACCCGATCGTGCCGGTCATGTTAGGGGATGCCTCGCTGGCCGCGAGATTCGCCGAGGCCATGCTTGGACGAGGGGTTTATGTGATCGGTTTCAGCTATCCGGTGGTCCCGGTGGGCAAGGCGCGCATCCGCACCCAAATCAGCGCCGCCCACACGCGCGAGGATTTGGAAAAGGCGGTGGCGGCGTTCGCTGCGGTGAAGCAGGAGTTGGGGGTTTAACTAACAGGAGCTTCGGATAGCCCCCAAGCTCAACGCGGCTTCGCCTCGAAGATCTCCTTGCGACCCTGGAAGGGCTCCGAGTCAACGTTGAACCACCTGCTGGCTTTCACTCGCTCTTGGTTGTAGGGCGGGGCGAAGATATCGACCAACTGGGTGAGAGTTCGGGCCTTGAGTCGATGGATGTTCCGCTCCTTGGAGGTGAGGGTGGAGACATCCGCCTTGGTGAGTCCGGCTCTTGCGATTTGTTTTAGCAGAAGGGTATCCTTGCTGGGTTTTTCGTTGAGCTCATCATAGTTCCAGACGTCGATGGTGCCGGTGGCGCAGAGCAGAACGCCGGTCATGCCGGGGTGATCATGATGCTGAATCTCCTCAGCCGCTTCGAACTGCACGAAGGAAACTTGGAAGTCCTGCTGCTTTTCCAGTTGGTTGAAATCGACCCGGTGGTTGCCGATGCCGACCTTCGCTTGCTCGAACGCTTTGACAAGCTCGGGCGACGTGAGGTCGAGCCGGCGGGCGATGGCCGCAGCCTTTTGGACATAGTCCTTCTCACTCCAATCATCCAGATGCTGGCGTGCTGCCTCGCGGGCGATCGCTTCGAGAAAGGCATCCCAATGGATCTTCGCATCCTCCGGCACCCGCCCTTCGAAGGCATTGGCCCGGGTCGCGAGGGCGGTGATCGCAGGCAGCGCCATCGTCAGCCCGAGAAAGCCTGGCAGACTGGTGCGGATGAATTCGCGGCGGGAGTAATCTTCCATGAACGGGTTTTGATTAAGCAATCCGGGTGCCGGATGCAATGAGCATCTGTCGTGCTGAGCGGAGTGATTCAATGGCCACCACGGCCGGAAAGTGAAGGCTCCTTGAGGCGCTAGTCTGGCGGAAAACTGCGGTGGGACGGAAATGACAAACCGCGCTTTGAGGGTGGTCAGGGGCGGAAATTCTGCTAGCGTGCAGGCCGGATGCGTGACGAGGCCCTGAGTGATGTGTTGAAGGTGTGGCTGTATGCCGTGGCGTTCGCGCTGCTGGGGGCGTGGATTTCGCCGCTGCTCTACAATGCGGGCAAGGCGCTGGCGGAAGTGGGAGCCGCCAAGCAGACGAACGGACCGCTGGACTGGTTGGCGAGCCAATGCCGGGTCATGGATTTTCCGGCGTTTTTCGAGTGGGCCATGGTGCTGAGCGCCGTTGTTTTGTTCGTTCCATTCATCGGGTGGCTGCACGGAGGAAAGGCGGGCGAAGGGGGGAAAGTCGGTTCGCTGCGACTGCCGGAAGGGGCACGCCGTTTGATGACAGGGCAGCGGCTGTGGAAAAACCCGCGCGGGCCGATGCAGGCGGTGAGTGGATTTCTGGCGGTGGCGTTGCTGTTTCTCATGATCGCCGGGATGCTCGTGACGGCCGGGGTGTTCGAATGGAAAAGCCCGGGTGAGCCGATGGCCGGGATCCTGCTGCGGGTGGTCACGCTGGCGGTGGTGATGGCGGTGGTGCAGGAATTTCTATTTCGCGGGATCGCGCTGGGGATTTTCCTGCGGGCGATGCGGCCGTCGTGGGCGCTGGGACTTTCGGCGTTGTTTTTTGCGCTGGTGCATTTCCTCTATCCGACGCCGGGACTGAGCGTGCAGGACCCGGATGCTGCGGGGGTGGGATTCGAGATGCTGCGGAAAATCGCGGCGCAGTTTTTCGAGTTTCGAGTCGTTCTGGGGACCCTCGTGCCGTTGATCGGTCTCGGCGCGATGCTGGCTTATGCGCGCTGGGAGACCGCCTCGTTGTGGTTGTCCTCCGGGCTCCACGCCGGATGGATCTTCATCAATGGCATCCTCGCCTACCTGACGTGGCCGGTGAGCCACCCCGATACGCTGGCGTGGGTGATTTCCGGCGACACCCTGCGGGAAGGGTTGGCACCGCTGGCCGGCATTCTCATGGCGGGCGGGCTGGTGATCCGTCTAACCACCACCCCCCATGCACCCGAAGACCCGGCCTGAGCCACGTGGTTGGCGGTGGCTGGTTTCGCGCTCGCTGGATCTGGTCTATCCGTCGGCCTGCGTGGTCTGTCAGAACGGTCTCAGCGACGGTCGGACGCTGTGCGGGGAGTGCGACGGTGACTTGCCAAGACTGGCGGCTCCGTTCTGCCAGAAGTGTGGCGAAATGTTCGAGGGCCGGATCGATGGCGCCTTCGCCTGCCCGAACTGCAGCCATTTGAAATTTTCCTTCGAGTTCGCGCGCCCCGCGATGGTCCGCGATGAGCGCACGCTGGACATGATCCACCGGCTGAAATACGCGCGGGAACTCCATCTAGCGAAGGATTTGGGTCGGCTCGCCGCTGAGTCTTTCGCCGACCCAAGGCTGGCACCGGCCTTGGCGGAGAATTGGCCACTGGTGCCGGTGCCGCTGCATCGGCGCCGGTTCCAGCACCGCTATTTCAACCAGGCCGAGGAAATTTCGCGGGAGCTGTCCTTCCTGAGCGGGCTGCCCGTCGTCAAGGCGCTGCGGCGGATCCGCGCCACCGGGCATCAAACAAACCTCAGCCGGGCCCAACGGTTAGAAAATCTGCGGGGAGCCTTTCAAATCACCCGCGCCGGGGAGCGCCTTATTTCGGAGAGACCCGCCGGGGCGGTGCTGGTGGACGATGTGCTGACCACCGGAGCGACGGTGGACGAGTGTGCGAAAACTCTGCGCCGCGCCGGCTTCCAACGGATCTTCATCGTCACCGTGATGCGTGGTTAGACGAGCGCGCTTTTGGCCTCGAATTTCCTCAGCACGAAGTGGCAGCAGAACGCGGTCACCGCCAGCGTCAGCATCGGTAGCAACCCCGAGCGCAGCGAATCACCCAAGGCCCAGGGATGCACTGCATGGGTCGGCACTCCGCGGTAGAGGAGGTTGTAGCCCTTG
>JBBQDJ010000237.1:0-6434 GCA_038319595.1 Verrucomicrobiales bacterium | reverse complement strand
CACTCATCGCCGCCATGTATCTTGCGTGACAAGGTAGCTGTCAATAGGATTTTTGCGTGTAGGGTAGGGACCATGGGCAATTTCGTGCCAGACCCGAGGCGATTCGATAGAACCGAGTTCGCTGTATAAGTTACCCCCCTGATTGTTCCTCTCACCCTGAAATGGGTGGAACGGGAAGAGCGGAGAGCTTCTAACTTTCCAGCGATTGGCCGCAGTGCTTGCAGAAATTCGCGCTAGGATCGTGGCCGGTCCAACTGCATTCGGTGCATCGCCGGCGGTCCATCCGCACTTCCCTGAGTTCCCTTCCCAATTCCGCACTGACGATGCCGGTTGGCACCGCAATGATCGAGAACCCGGTTAGCATGGTGAATGAGGCAAGAATCTTCCCAAGGACGGTTAGGGGGGCGACGTCGCCGTAGCCGACTGTGGTGATCGTCACAATTCCCCAGTAGATCGACTGCGGAATGGAGCTGAAGCCCGGATTGTGCTCGCCCTCGATGAGGTACATGATCGTGCCTTCAATCGAAACAAGTGTGAGAATCGCGAAGAGAAACACAGCGATTTTCGGGCTGCTAGAACGCAACGCGTTCATCAACACGTTGGCCTGCCCGAAGTGCCTTGCCATTTTTAAAACCCGGAACATCCGCAACAGTCGCAGAACCCGGATGACCATCAGATACTGCGTGCCGACGAGCAACAAGGAAAGGTAAGCCGGCAAGATTGATAACAGATCGACGATGCCGAAGAAGCTCAGCACATAACGGCTCTTCTTCCGCACCACAACCAGCCGGGTCAGATACTCGATCGTGAACAGCACGGTGAAAATCCACTCCGCGATGAAAAACGCTTGGCCATGCGCCGACCGCAGCGGCTCCACGCTTTCCAGCATCACCACCAGCACGCTCGCGGAAATCAGGACCAGCAGCACCACATCGAACGCGCGGCCCGCAGGAGTGTCTGATAGAAAAACGACGCGCCAGATCTTTTCACGCCATGAGGCGGCATCCGGAGATGGGGGAGGGGAATCGAACATCTTGAACTGAGGCCGAGTCTATTCGCGGCGGAGAATCAGGTCGAGAGTCGAATCCGCATCATGGATACCCGTGCACGGGATTGAGGAGCATTTAAATGGAATTCGATTGGTGGAGCGGGCGAAACCCCGGTAGCCTGACCGCGATGGCCGACTGTCCTCCGATCAAAGGTGACCCACGCCCGTGGTTCGCTCTGCTGCTAGGGTCCTATGTCGTCGGCGGACTCACCTTCTTTGGCTTCGGTCGGACACCGTGGCAGATCGCGCTGGTGGTGGGGACGGCGGTAGTTGCCGACTACCTGGCAAACCGCGTGTTCCGCAAGCGCGGCGGATTCCCTTGGAGCGGCCTGATCACCGGCTGCGGGCTCAGCCTGTTGCTCGACTTTGGCTCGAACCCGTGGCTACCGATGCTGCCGCCGCTGTTAGCTATCGGCTCGAAGCATCTTTTCACCGTCAACAGCCGCCATGTTTACAATCCTGCGTTGTTTGGATTGATCGCCAGCTTGGTGGTGGGCGGCGGCTTGGTCTCGCCGGCCCCGGCCTATCAATGGGGTGGCACCTGGTCGGTGGCGCTGTTTCTCGCAGGTCTGGCGCTGGTGGTCTTCATCCCGAAAATCGGCCGCAGTTGGTTGGTCGGCTCGTTTCTGATTTTCTATCTGATTCAGACGGCTTTCCGTGCTTGGGTGATGCGGCATCACGTTCCGCCGGAAGCAATCCTAGTCGGAACCGTCAGCGCACCGGCGTTTTTTCTCTTCACCTTTTACATGCTGACCGATCCGGCGACTTCGCCACCGGGGCGCAGGGCACAGATTACGGTGGCGGCGGCAATCACGCTGATCGATCTCGGATTCCATTTCCGTCAGAGCTATTACACGCTCTTTTATGCAGCGTTCACGGTGCAGACGGGCCGCTTTTTCTGGGCTTGGTGGAAACACCGGCAGTTTCTGGATGGGAAGTCCCTCGTTGCCCGCGGCGTTCTGGCGGCTTGTCTGTTAGCCGTGGCTTTCCTGCTCGATCGGACACCTCGCGGAGTGACGGAGGACCCCGGATTCGCTTGGAAAGAAAAGGCGATTTTTCCCTCTGAACAAGGCACCGTGCTAACGGATATCGACCCGCGCCTCCAACATGTGGGCAAGTGGATTCTCTCGATCGGCGATGCGGCGGCGGTGGCCGATGTCGATGGCGACGGCTTGCAGGATCTGTTTCTCACCCGCCCGATGAAGCGGGCGCAGGACCGTTGCACGCTTTTCCGCAATATCGGCGGACTGGCCTTCGAACCGGTCGAAATTCCGGCGCTGGAAAAAATCCGCAATGACCCGGCAACGTATGGCTTGCCATCCTGTGCTGTCTTCGCGGATTACGACAATGACGGCGACCAGGACCTGTTCATCGGCATGGGATTCGGGACCAGCCGCTTGTTCCGCAACGAGCGGATGGAAACGGGGAAACCAACCTTCACTGACATCACCGAAATCGCCGGTATCCATGGCCATCATACGTGTCTCGCCGCGTTGTTCATCGATGCAGATCGCGACGGCGACCTCGATCTGCTCGTCGGAAACTCGGTGACACCGTATCTGCCTGACTATGACAAGCCGACCCCGCTCAATCCATTTCACCTGCCGCAGCCCGAATACGAAGGTGATCGCCGGATGTTCCATTTCATGCACTCAAGCTGGCACAAGGCGACTAACGGCGGGCCCAACTGTTTCTATCGGAACCGTGGCGACGGGACTTTCGCCGAGGAAGACGCCGCAAAACTCGGGATGCCCGAGACTCATTGGACGCTGGCATTGAACTCCGCGGACTTTGATGGCGACGGCTGGCCGGACATCTACGCAGCATCCGACTTCGGCCCGGATGATGTGTATTTGAATGACAAGGGCCACGGGTTCCGGCGGATCGAAGGTGATTATTTCGGCTCCATCGGCCGCGACACCTACAAGGGCATGAATGTCAGCATCGCCGACTTTGATCGCAATGGCACCCCCGACGTCTATGTTTCTAACGTCCATGCTCCGCTCCAGGCGGAAGGCAGTCTGTTATGGATGACACAGCGCACGAAAGACGGAGTGGTTTTCAATAACGAGGCTTCCCGGCGGGGGGCGCTCAACCCGTTCCGCTTCGGCTGGGGGGCCGGTGTTGCGGATCTCGATCTCGATGGTTGGCCTGACCTGGTGCAGGCGAACGGGATGGTCGATGACCACATGGATCGCAAATTTCTCGAACCACGCGACTACTGGTATGTCAACGGCCAGATCGCCCGCAGCGGGCCGGAAGTCCACGCCTACGCCGACCGTTGGGGTGACACGCGCGGCTATTCGATCTGGGGCGCACAGGCGAACCGGGTGCTTCTCAACCGCGGCGGCACCTTCCACGAAGCGGCAGAAATCACCGGGTTGTCATGGCTCGGAAACGCACGGGGTGTGGCTTTGGCGGACTTCGACAACGACGGCGATGCCGACCTAGTCTTGACCCGGCAATTTGATCCGGTGCTCTTCTACGAGAACCATCGTAGCAAGCCCGGCGCGTGGATTGGCTTTGAAATTGAAGGTGATGGAAAAGCGATCAATACCGATGCAGTCGGCAGCGTGCTGGAATGCTCGCGTGACGGCGAGCACTGGCACGGCGATGTCCTCAACGTCACTGGTTTTTCCGCCCAAGGCGACCGCCGCATCGTCATTGGTCTCGGTGGAAGCGAGAAAGCGGTTCAAGCGCGGATCCGCTGGACGGACGGCACCGGGCAAGACCTCGGCACTTTCGAATGTGGTAAATACCATCGCATCCGAAAGGGTTCGTTAGTCACGCCGACTTCCGCCTCGGCAGCAACCGCCCGATGACGAGTCCGCCGACGAGGGCGGCCAGCCCGATGATCCATTGTTGGTAGCCTTGGAGCGCGGTGATGATCGGATTTCTGATAGGGTCGATGGACGCCTGAAGGCGGACGAGTTTCCATTCCGCGCCTTCCTTGCGGGCAATAGCGGTCCATTGTGAGATGAAATCCAGAGTTTTCCCGCTGCGGACCACGTGTTCGCGGGCACGGCCCTTGGCGATGGCGATGTTTCCGTCGAAGATAGTATCATCGGCATCGATGGTGACTTGATAGGTGCCATCCTTGCCGAGGAAATCTTCCACTTTTTTCCAGTAAGCGAGGATTCCGTCATAACCCGTAATTTCGTCCGCAGTGATCATCACGGCGGTGAAATCCGTGGCGAGATGGGGTTTCAAGGTCGCAAGGTCGCGCTTGGCGATGGCTTGTTCATAGACGCCACGCAGGTTGCGGAGCGCGTTCTTGTCCTCTTCGGTGCCGAAGACAGGTAGGCAAAGGGCGAGGATAAGCAGCAGGATTTTCATAACGGATTTCGGTTTCGCTTGCCCTTGTGCCATTTGCTGAAGGGCGGGGAAATCAAAAACGCCCGGGTTGCCTCTCCTGCCGCAATTTCGGTGCCGGCAGTGAGCACCGAATAGCCGCCGATCATGGCACCCGCGCCGATTCTAACGGTTGCGAGGCGCAGCACCGGAGCGGGATCGAGTTCCATCATGTGGGGATTGAGCCGGACGCCCGCGCCGAATACCACGTGATCCCCGATGTCGAGAAAGCCGCGATCCAGAATCACCGTTTGGGGTGCCCAGTAGGTTAGTTTGCCGATGCTCGAGCCCCAAGCGCGCAGCCACAGCGAGTAGAGGCCGGGAATGAGCCGCAGGATTTCCTCAATCACCGGAAAACGCAGGAAGAGGACCTGGCATTGGAAGGAAGCCCACCACCGGAGGAAATCTCCCGTGCCTATCGAAATTTCCGGCGGAGCCGATCGCAGCGCTTCACGCAACAGGCGGCCGGGAATAAGTGGGACGATGTAGAGCGCCACGGGTGCAAGCCAAGGCCATGGGGTTAGAAAACACGCCAGGGTGCCTGCCGCGTGCAGCAAGGGAACGAGGTTTAGCAGCAGCATCGCCAACCGCACGCTTTTGTTAGCGAATAATTTTCCCTGCATGGTGGTTTTGCACGTGTTCATCGGTGTGGCGGGGGCCGCGCCACATCCGCAGGTAGGCGGTGAGCAATCGTCCGCGTTCATCGTGCGGGTCTGGGGTGATTTCAGGCAGGTGGACCCACGGGACCGTCGGCCGCGCGTGATGGTTGCGGTGCCAGTTGTGGTTCAGCCACAGGGCATCGAGCCATGGCCAAGTCCGGAGGTTGCGGGCACCGCTCAGCACATCGCGCCCGGTGCCGAAATGGTGAACGTATTGAAGGGCGGACCACAGCACACCGAAACTTCCGAGAAGCAGCAAGTAGCGGCTAACCGACACCTGCCACAACGCCATCCAGCCAACGTGAAGAACGATCAGTGCGAGCGCTTCGATGCGGATGAGTGTGAAATACCGCGGGTTGAGCGAGTCGAGCAACGCCCGCGTCGGACGATCAAAATCCGCCCAGCGTGCCTTGAGCCAGCGTGGATGAAGGAGGGCGATGAAATTGCCAAGAACCACGGCGAGATAGAAGAAACCGGTTAGAATTCCGTAGAGCTGGAGGGTTTTCCAAAGTCGGCTCTCACCGTCGAAGTAGAAATCGAACGCTTCGTCGTCCGATCGATTGCGCAGGTGATGGCCGATGTGGCCCTGCCGCAGCAAATGGAACGGTGCGGGAAAAAACAACGCCAACACCGCACCCGTCGCATCATTCAATATCCGGTTCGGATGCAACAGACCATGCTCGGCTTCGTGCAGCATGGCGTAGGCGGAGTTCATCACCAATGTATAGCCGACGGCCAATCCAGCGAGCGACCAGATAGAATTCACCATTCCCGCCGCCGCTAACAGACTAAGAAGGGTGATCCCTTGGAGTCCGGCAATTGCTAGATTCAACCGCCCGGGCAATGGAAATTCATCCTTCATGGTCTTTCGTAGGCGAGCAGGAAACGGCCCAGATCGTGGAACTCCGGGAGATCATCGAACAAGGCAAACCCCCGCGGCGTGATTTCCCGGCTGTAGAGGCTCGCATGGTAGGCTTTGCAAGCTGCGAGTGCCGCGAGTTCGTGATGGAGCGTGGTCTCCAGCGGTTTCAACTCCGGATATTCATCGATCAATGCCTGCAGCACCGCCTTTCCTGCACGCTTAGGAGCCGTGAAAAACTCACTCATCATCGAGCCGAAAAGCCGTGCTTGAAACCGGCGCTTCCACTTCGGCATTGGCAGCCAAACCCGCTCGATCAATTTTAAATCCCACCGGACATGATCCACCTCGTCCGCCAGATGCTTGCGCTGCAGTTTCACGAACGCGGGTTCCAGCCGGTTTTCCTTTCTCACGCACTCACGTCCCACCGCGATTGACCGCTCCTCCTGTAATAACATCAGCGGGATCCAACAGGGAAATGCGAACGGTCTGCTTGCGAACCACTTGCTCACCGCTT
>JBBQDJ010000236.1:0-6435 GCA_038319595.1 Verrucomicrobiales bacterium | reverse complement strand
AAACCGCCGTGGACAGGCAGTGCTGATCGACGGCGAGTTCGCGTTTGTCGGTGCGGATTTCCAAGGGGTGACTTCTAGCAACTCGGGCGCGGTGGTCGTTTACAAATCGCAGTCGGGACAGTGGGTGGAGGCCCAGACCCTGACACCAGGAGACCCGGAAGGTGGGGCGTTCGGCGCATCAATCGCCCGCAGCGGGAACAGGCTGATCATCGGGGCACCGCAAACAGGAGCTTCAAATTCCAAGACTGGCGCGGTCTATGTGTTCGAGTTGACCGCAGGAACATGGAGCCAGGTGCAGAAGATTGCCTCGCCCAAAACGCCACAGTTTTTCAGCGAGGAATTCGGAGCCAAGGTCGCCATCAGCGGAGACTACCTCGCCACTGCCCGGCCCGGATTTGGAACTAACAGCTCCATTTACGTTTATGAAAAAGGTGTATCGGGATGGACATTCAAAACGGAGTTTCAAGCGGACATTCCTCGGAATGCCCAGTCACGCGGCCCGACCAACGAGGGATTTTACTTTGGCGTCGGGTTGGCGATGAACGACACAGAACTGCTAGTCGGATCGCCTCAGGACAGCCAAGTTTTTCGTTACACCCGCAGCGCTACCACATGGACGCGCAACGGACTAATCGATCCCGGTCACTACACCTTTGGCCAGAGTCTGTCGCTCCGCAACGGAGTGCTGGCCGTCGGTGCTGTGCTGGATGATGCCGGGCGTTTCACCGATCCTAACTTCGTCTATGGCAGCGTTTCCACTTTCGCCCTGAGCGGCGGAACCTGGCAGCAAATCGGCTACCTCCAAACGAACAAGCTGCTCGATCCACTCATCGGCGACCAGAACATCGAACGGCCGGAATTCGGATACTCCGTCGCCCACGACGGCAAAGACCTCATCGTCGGTCTGCCTAAAGCGCGGAATTCATCCAGCGTCCAGACCGGCAAGGCCTATATTTATCGTAACTACGCCCCTCTCAATCCCAACGCCAACTACGAACCGCTCGCCAACTCAGGTCCCGATATTAACGTGAACGATACCGTCGCCCGCGGACCCGCGCCCGCCTATCTAATCACGGAGCCACTCGGCTCGGAAAACGTGACGTTGAATGGTGCAGCTTCCACAGACCGGGAAAATGCGATCATCTCCTACGAATGGTCGTGGCCCGGCGGCAGCGCGACCGGAACGACCCCTAACGCCCGGTTTCCAGTCGGCACGACCGTCGTCACGCTCACCGTCACTGACGATCACAAAATCATCAACTCGGACACAGTAAACGTCACCGTCTCACTTTCTCAAAGTCTCCCCGCAGCCATCCCCACCTCCTCAGGAAATACGCTCACTCTCAACCTTCCCGCACCGGGCGCGAAATGGCGGCTCTCCTCCGAGTTTCTCTGGCACGGCGATGGCGAGTCGGCCACCGGTGTCGTCGATGGTGCGATCTATCAGGTTGAAATCATCGCATTCCCCGGTTCGACCGAAACCATCACCTCCTTCATCACGGTCAATGGAGCCAATAGTACGCAGCAAATCGACCTTGAACTCCCCAGCCTACCCACCACCACCGGAACTCTCTCATTTCCTGAAACCAGCCAAGGCTTTTCATGGCGGCTTTCCGGTGAGTCCACTTGGAGGAATGTGACGGACGACGGCGACAACCTAGCAGAATATGTCGAGTTTACACTTCCTGCCGGAGACCGCCGCATCGAGTTCAGGCCGGTCGCAGGGTTCACCACCCCGCCATCTCGCGTCGTCAGCATTGATACTGGCGAGCCGCGTATCCTGGATTGGGCGGAATATCTGCGCATCAATAGCTTCGATCCATCCAAGACATTCGACGTCGCAACCGACACCACATCCGCACCCTATCAGTATGTCGGGATGATTCGCTCACCGCTGGGACGTGGCACCGGCACAGTGGTCGCGGAGCGCGTGGTGCTAACCGCCGCGCACCTGCTCTTCGATGCCAATGGACTTCAATGGGCGGATACCCAATGGTTCTCCCGTCAGAAGCAGGGCGAACGACAAGCACCGCCGATCACACCGCGCGGCGCACTCTATCAGACAAGCTACGCGAAGCTCATCGCACCCGACTCCGTCGAGGGCACTATCGCGGATCTACCAGAAAATCCACAGCAAGTGGATTTCGCAGTCCTCTACTTCAGCGCGGAAACCACTTGGGACCAAGGTTCCGCAAATTTCCTGCAAAGCACCTCAGCAAAAAACTGGCTGACTGGCAGTGAAAGCAAACGCGCCATCGGCTATCCCCAGCGCAGCCAGCAATTCGAGAACCGAGGCAAGGTGTTCAGCAAACAATTCGCCACACCCCTTACGTCACTCGGGACAGGACTCTACGAAACTAGCGAAGTCTTCGGCGACGGTGGGGCCAGCGGCAGCGCACTCTTTGTGAGGCCTTTGGGAGGAACCAACTTCTATCCGGCAGCAATCCTGTTGGCGGGCCAGGGCCGCGCAGTTTACCGCGTGATCGATGAAAGTATCACTCGAATGATCAAAGACGGCGAGGATGCGGCCACTGGAAATGACCGTGTCCTCAACGGAGACTCGTCACTGCTCACGTTCGACGGGCTCGGAGCGCTGACGACCGTCGGCGTGCAAGTCTTCCCCGCTGGCCAACGCAGCAAATCCCGCTGGACCATCACACCCACGAAGGGAACGAGCAGTGCGAACATGCTGCACACCAACCAGATCGCCTTCGATGAGAAATGGACCGGCTTTACCATTAGTTTCACGGCGATCTCTGGCTACAAAACACCGCCTCCTCTGAAGATCCTCAATGGTGCGGTGGACCGCGGCTCCGCGAATGTCTATCAATTCACTTACGTTGCCATACCAGTGGCCCCTCCCCCAACTCCACTGGAAACATGGAAGAACCTCTACAATATCACCAATCTCTCGTCTGATACCGACCACGATGGAATGTCGGCTCTGTTAGAATATGCCTTAGATAGAAACCCAAGCACTTCGGATTTCCGGCCAGCGATTAGAATCACTCCATCTCCCTCGCAATCCGTCTTCGCGGAATACGATGTCTATGTTAGTGCGACTGCAGAGGGCATCACCTATAAGGTAAAGGTCTCAAATTCGTTGAACCGAAGCTCTGCTAACACCCTCGCTACGTTCACCAATGCCAACGGCAGCTCGGCCTATCTCAAGGTGACCGATACCCAACCGATTTCCTCATCGCCGCGTCGCTTCGCATGGGTCGAGGTGGTGGCACCATGAGCACGATCTTTCACAATCGATTCAGGAAACGTCTTGCTGCCACACTCGTCGTAAGTCTGGTGGCACTCGTTTGGGGGCTCATGTTATTGAAGCTCACCCTCGGGAATGGCCTTCGTCTGGCCAGTTACGATCTCCCTTTTCTCTTTGGTGAGCATCCGGTGCCGGAAAACATCGTGCTCGTCCACCTCGACGAGTCCTCCTATCAGGAACTCGATCAACCACTTGCCCAATCTTGGGATCGTCGTCTGCATGCCGAACTCATTGATCAACTGAATGCTGCTGGAGCAAAGATGATCGTTTTCGATATCCTCTTTCACGACGCCAATCCGGAACAGGACACCGCCTTCGCGGAGTCGATGAAGAAACACGGCAACATCCTTCTCGCCGCCGAGATCCTCCGTAGCGGCGCGGACAGGAACATTCAACAGAGCCTGCTGCTTCCCACTCCTGAACTCCGCCGCGCCGCAGTCGGTTGGGGGCTGACGGACATGCCGGTCGATCCTGACGGAGTCGTCCGCCGAATTCGCCATGTCATTCCAACAGACTTCGGCGACAAACCCAGTCTTAGCGAATTCATCTACCGGAAAATCACCGGAGAGACGTCCGACGACAAATCAGGACCCGAATTTCTCAACTACTACGGACCTGCAGGCAGCTTCATCCGTTACCCGTACGCAGGAGTCTTACGAAATCGCGACATTCCCCCAGATGCTTTCCGCGGCAAAATCGTGATCGTCGGTGCCAGCCAGAATTCCGGTCTGGCCAACTCTGGCAAGGACGTCTTTCCCACGCCCTATCTTCCGATTCCGCTCAAGGATGGCTCTGGAAAAATGGTCAGCCAACTCACGGCGGGCATGGAAATCCAAGCGACTGCCACCGCGAATTTGTTACAGAATAGGCGCATCCGCAGCCTTTCCGCAAACCTAGAAGCATGGGTTATCGTCGTTGCTGCTTTCCTGCTGTCTGCAGTCGCCTGCTTGCTGCCTCCCGTCCGCGGAGTGCTGCTTTGCTTCGCACTGGGAATCATCATCGCCGTTGCCGCGATCCTAACACGCCAGCATGATGGCTACCAGTTTCTCTGGACCATTCCCGCGTTCGGTCAGATGCCACTTGTTGCGGGACTCGCGCTCGGCGGTCATTATTTCATCGAATACTCCGCCCGCTGGCGATTGCGGCGCGCGTTCAAGTCCTACATGTCCGAGGAGCAGGCGCGACAAATCGACGAAAACGACGTGAGTCTCGAACTCGGTGGCAAGGAGGTGGAGGCCACCATTCTTTTTAGCGATCTAGCAGGTTTTACTTCAATGTCGGAGGGCCTGCCACCCCAAGCGGTTTCCAAAGCGCTCATCAGTTATTTCGAACGTGCCACGGAAGGCATTCTCGATAACAAAGGCACCATCATCAAATACGTTGGAGATGCCGTGCTCGCCACTTGGGGAGTTCCCGTGGTCGTGGATCGTGAGGCCGACCGCGCCATCGAAGCAGCCATCAAGATGCAGTTTGCCAGCGCCCAACCTATCACTCTACAAACCCCTAACGGAGATATTGAACAGATTTTGGAGACCCGGATCGGCATCAACGCCGGCACGGTTCTAGCAGGCAATCTCGGCAGCAGCCGGCGCTTCGACTACACTGTCATTGGCGATTGCGTGAACACGGCAGCGCGGCTGGAAGGCCTGAACAAGATGCTCGGTACTTCGATTCTGGTATCAGAAGCTGTTCTCGCGAAATGCGCCGAGCCCGAGCGTTTCCTCAAGCGGAGGATGGGAAGCTTCGTGGTGAAAGGAAAAATACAGAGCATCGTCGTACTTGAGATCCTTGGCTTCGCCAATGATCCCGCCGCTTCGATCAGAAAAAGAGAAAAGGATTATCTGGATTTCTACCGAAATGGAATCATGGCGATCCGCAATGGCGATTACCCGGTGGCCGAATCCTGTTTCCGCGAATCCTTGAGCCGCCATGACCGCCTGCCAGAGTGTCCTGCATCGCGTCTGCACCTCACGGCAATCGAGGCGGCCCGAAGCCATTCACAGGAATGGAGAGGTGAAATCGTACTGGACTCAAAATGATCCGTATAGTTTTTGAAAAGTTATCTAACTTGTCTACTCTAGGTCGCGCCCTACCGCCTGAAGCGCAAGCTTGTGATACCAGTTTCCACAATTGATATGACTTGGAGAAAACCGCTGTCCCTGAGTGGAAGGGATCTCCGGTCGCTTCTCTCCTCGTCACATGGCCGAAGAAAATGGACCGGACATCCATTCCCCTTATCTTCAAGCACGACGTATTAGATAAGGCCGTCACATGGATTCTGGGAATTGGTATGACAGGCATGCTTTTAGTTGAGTTTCCCTTCCATGCAAATAACTAGCAGCAAAAATCAACGCACGACATGCCCAAGTCGGCGATTCCCAGCAGCCAGCGCAACTGATCAAAACAGGAAATACCGCTGGGCCATGGGCAGTACGGACATGGGTTCGCAGCGGAGTTCCTCGCCGTCGGCAGTGACGGTGTAGGTGTCCGGATCGACGGTGATTTTAGTGAGCGAATCGTTGAAAGGGAGATCGCGCTTGGTGATCGAGCGGCAGTTCTTCACAGCGACGAGGCGTTTGGTTAGACCGAGCTCAACGAGAGCACCCGACTCGAGGGATGCACTGCTGACAAACGTGACGGAGGTGGACGCTATGGCCTTGCCGAAGGCTCCGAATTGCGGGCGATACATCGTCGGCTGCGGCGTGGGGATGGATGCGTTGGGGTCACCCATGTTAGCCCAGGCGATCAGGCCACCCTTGAGAATGGTTTCCGGCTTCACACCGAAGAAAGCGGGTTTCCAGATCACGATGTCCGCGAGTTTTCCCACTTCAATGCTGCCGACCTCGTGGGCGATGCCGTGGGTGATGGCCGGGCAGATGGTGTACTTCGAAACGTAACGGAGGGCGCGGAAATTGTCGGCTGCGGGATGGCTCGCACCTTCCAGCTTGCCGAACTGGACCTTCATCTTGTGGGCCGTTTGCCAGGTGCGGGTGATGGTTTCACCGATGCGGCCCATGGCCTGGCTATCAGAAGACATCATCGAAATCGCGCCAAGATCGTGAAGCCGGTCTTCAGCAGCGATGGTTTCCGGACGGATGCGGCTTTCGGCGAAGGCAACGTCTTCGGGGATTCGCGAATCGAGGTGGTGGCAGACCATCAGCATG
>JBBQDJ010000235.1:0-6439 GCA_038319595.1 Verrucomicrobiales bacterium | reverse complement strand
TTTCCGCGCCTTCGGTGTGACCTTGAATACGATGACACTCGGCGGCTTCGCAGTGGCCATCGGCGTGGTGGTGGATGACGCGATCATCGATGTGGAGAACATCGTCCGCCGCCTGCGTGAAAATGCCGCCGCGTCGGTTCCGTTGTCTCATGCCAAGGTGATTCTCGATGCCTCTGTGGAAGTCCGCAGCGCGATTGTTTACGCCACGCTAATCGTCATCGCGGCGTTCCTTCCGGTTTTCATGCTGGGTGGGATCCAAGGCCGGTTTTTCCTGCCTCTCGGCCTCGCGTTTGTGATGGCGACGATCGCCTCGCTGCTGGTCGCGATCACGGTGACTCCGGCGCTTTGTTCGCTGTTGTTAGGCAAGCTCAAGGAGGATCGCGAGCCGTTCTACCTGCGCTGGATGAAATGGCTTCATTCCCACGGTCTCCGGATAGTTGCCCGTTTTCCGAAGCTGACGTTCCTGTTAGCGTTGATCGTTCTTGGCGGTGTGCTTGCCTTGTTGCCGGGCCTCAAAACCGCGTTTCTTCCGGATTTCCGCGAGGGACATTTCGTGATGCAGCTTTCTACGGTGCCTGGGACTTCGCTGGCGGAAATGTCGCGACTGGGAACCTTGATTTCCAATGAGCTGTTAGCGGATCCACGCATCCTCAGCGTCGAGCAACAAGCCGGGCGTTCCGAAGCTGGAGTTGATACCTGGGGTCCCGAGCGCTCGGAATTCCACATCGAACTCAAGCCCGGGATCGGCACGGATGAGGAGCAGGCGCAAGAAGACATCCGCACGCTCGTCGAGCGGTATCCCGGAGTTCAGTCGGAAGTTCTCACTTTTCTTGGAGACCGCATCGGCGAAACGATCAGCGGAGAAACGGCAGAGGTGGTGCTCAGTTTGTATGGCGAAGATCTCGACGCATTGGAAAAAAACGCGGGCGAGATCGCCGCAGTTCTTGGCAAGGTGGAAGGCGCCTCCGATGTCATCGTCCAGTCCGCCACCGAGTCGCCGCGCCTTGTCGTCAGGCTAAAACCAGATGTGTTAGGTGAGCTCGGATTGCGCCCGTTGGAAGTGCTTGACGCGCTTCAGGCGGCCTATCAGGGCACCGAGGTCACTCAGCTTTATGAAGGGAGCCGGGTCGTCCCGCTCGTCGTCACCGGCGGTGGTGACTCGTCTGACGTGGGCCGTCTGGGTGAAATGCCTCTCGTCACATCGAAGGGAGCGATCGTCCTCCTGCGTGACGTCGCCAATGTTTTCCCCGCCTCCGGGCGGGCTTCGATCCAGCATGACGGCGGCCGCCGGCGTCAGGTGATCACCTGCAACTCCCAAGGCCGCAGCGTCAACGAAGTCGTGAAAGATGCGAAGAAAGCGATTGCGGATCAAGTCGATCTGCCTGCGGGAATGCAGCTTATTTTCACCGGAGCGGCCGAAGCCGAGGCCGAGGCGCACCGCAATCTAGCAGCGTCATCAACGCTTGCCGTGGTGCTGGTGATCCTTCTGTTATGGGTTGTTTTTAAATCGGGAAGGAATGTCGCGCTGGTGATGGTAAACCTACCGTTCGCGCTGATCGGCGGCATCCTCGCTCTGTTTGTCAGCCAGCTTCCCATTTCGTTAGGGGCGCTCGTCGGGATGGTCACCTTGTTTGGGGTGAGCACCCGGAATGCGATCATGATGCTATCCCACTACGAGCATCTTGTGACCGAGGATGGCGCGCCATGGACGCTGGAAACCGCCATCCGCGGTGCGGGTGAGCGGATGATTCCGGTGATGATGACGGCCATGGTCACGGCGCTCGCGCTGCTGCCGATCGCGCTCAAGCCGGAAGCCGCCGGTCAGGAAATCGAAGGGCCGATGGCCATCGTCATCCTGGGCGGGCTGATCAGTTCGACCTTGCTGAATCTGCTGTTGCTGCCCGCGCTGGCGTTGAAGTTCGGTCGTTTTGGGCAACTTGAGCGGAATTGATTTCGCTTTCTAAGGTTAGGATGAATTCGATCCATCCTTCCTCGGTCCTGCGTACGGTTAGGGTCGCACCCATCGCCGTGGCAGCTTCCAAACTCAGCGTCAACCCAATGCCAAGATGAGCTCCGGAGTCGTTGCGAGATGCCTCGCGGCGGAACAACGGTTCGAACAATCGCTCCAGATTCTCAGGTAAATCACTCGTCTTGTTAGATAGCAGGATTTCAACCCGTGCGGAGGTAATGCGTCCTCGGAGGTGGATTTCACTGTCCGGGGATGCGTAGCACAAAGCGTTGTCCAGCAGGTTGTTGAAAATGATGCGGAGCAGCGTGGCGTCGCCACGGGCAATCAACGGGTCTTTGGGGAAATCGTGAATCACGCGGATTCCGCGTTCTTGGAACAAGGGTAGGAAGGGCGTCTGGCAATCCGTAAGGACAACGAGGGTGTCAATTGGCTCCCGCGAGGGTGGGCTGTTTTGTTGGCCGATGCGTGAGAGCGCCGAAAGGCGTTTCACCAACTCTCCCAACTCGATCGCTGTTTTCTGGCAGGTCGTTAGGTGGGCGACATAGGCGGAGGCCTCGCGCGGTTTGGACAGGGCGAGATCGGTGGTCGCCCGCAGGCCCGCGATGGGGGTGCGCAGCTCGTGCGCCGCATGGCGGATGAAGTCCCGCTCGCGCTGCCGGATCGCCGAGACACGGCCTAACAGTTGGTCGAAACGCTCCGCCAGACCTGACAACTCCCGGGGCAGGGCGTCGGGTAGATCCAGCGCCGAGTCGAGCTGGTGTTCGCCCCTGTCTTTCATTTGTGAGGTCAGCTCATCGATGGGGCGAAGCGTGATCCGGACCACCCGGTCGATCAGCAGGAGCCCGAGCGCTAGGGTCAGCAGACAACCGCCTACGAGGATCCCGCGCAGCCGTGCCAGCGTGTGGTGGATGGGCTCGGTATCGCGTGCGACCACAAGGAGGTGCGGCAGGGATTTTGGATCGATGACAGTTCCCCTTTCCCTCATCCGCTCGATTTCTTCCGGCAGAACAAAGGGGAAAATCCGCAGGCCGATGGCGTGGGCGCGGTGTCCGTTAGGTAGCTCGATGCTCTTGTAGCGTGGGGCTCCACCGGGTCCGGAGAATTTTGGCAGATCCAAGAGCCGCAACCCCGGCGAGCGGGTGGTGGTGCCGTCCGCTTCATTCCAAAACTGAAAAAGACCGTCTTCGATGAGCGTGTTGTTAGTGCCGATTCCTTCCTTCCACTCGAACGAGATTTCACCGTTCTCAAGCTCCACCTCGTTGGCGAGCAGCGCTGTGGTTTGTGCGATGGATTCATCCACCTCGCGGTAGAGGCTACCCTTCGCCAGCAGATAGACTCCCCAGGAAAGAAGGCATAGCAGCAACCCCACGCCAAGGCCGCAGCGCAGCAGCAGGGTGCGCCGGAGCGAAGGTTGTCTCACGGCGGCGCTTCCTCCAGGATGTAGCCCATGCCGCGCCGGGTGTGGATCAGATCGGGCAGGCTGTCGGCATTGAGTTTTCTTCGCAGATAGCCGATGTAAACGTCCACCGCGTTGCTGCTGCCGCCGGTGCCGTCCTCGAAGACGTGCTCCCAGATGTCGGTGCGGGATACCACCTCGCTGGAGCGGTAGAAGAGGTATTCCAAGAGACGGTATTCCAATGCGGTGAGCTCCATGGGGCGTCCGCCGCGATGCACCGTGCGCCGCATCGGGTCGAGTTCCAGATCTGCCACCCGCATCACCGGACATTTTTTCAGATAGGTCCGCCGCAGCAAGGCGCGGACGCGGGCGAGAACTTCGGATAGCGGGAAGGGTTTGACCAGATAGTCGTCTGCTCCCGTGTCGAGAGCTTCTAACCGGTCCTCCAGTCCGTCGCGGGCACTGAGCACCAGAACGTGCACTGGATTTCCCTTCGCCCGCAGTTTGCGCAGGATTTCCATGCCGTCCAGCTTTGGCAGCATGAGATCTAGCAGAATAAGATCATGTCCGCCGCCCTCGGCCGCCCACATCCCTTCGTCGCCTGTGGCTGCGGTGTCCACGAGGTATCCCGCCTCCTGGAGATACTGGCAGACGGCGTTGCGCAGCGGTGGGTTGTCTTCGATGAGGAGCAGGCGCATGAAAATGACTCGTCGTTTTGAATTCAGGAACGCCACCGTTCGGTGAGATCACCATACGCATCGATCCGCCGGTCGCGGAAGAAGGGCCAAATGCGGCGGAAGTTTTCAACGGCTCGGAAATCGAGATCGTGATAGAGGATTTCCTGCTGGTCGGTGGAGGCTTTGGCGACGAGTTCGCCGTAGGGATTCGCGACGAAGGACTGTCCCCAAAATTCGGTGTCACCCTCGCTGCCAGTGCGGTTGACGGCGGCGAGGTAGCAGCCGTTCGCAACAGCGTGGCCGCGTTGGACAGTTTCCCAAGCGCAGTGCTGTGCATCGCCGAGCGTGGGCTTTTCCTCGGGCAGCCAACCGATGGCGGTCGGATAGACGAGGACCTGCGCGCCGCCGAGGGCCATCAGGCGGGCGGCTTCTGGATACCATTGGTCCCAACAAATGAGCACGCCGATTTTCCCGAATTTCGTGTCCCACACCGGCCAACCGCTGTCGCCGGGGGTGAAGTAGAATTTCTCCTCAAAGCCGGGGTCCTGCGGGATGTGGCTTTTCCGATAGAGGCCCATCAGCGAGCCGTCGGCATCGTGGATGGCGGCGGTGTTGTGATAGAGGCCGGGTCCGCGGTGCTCGAAGAGCGAGGAAATAAGGACGATGCCGAGTTCTCCGGCAAGCATGCCGAGGCGGTCGGTGATAGGACCGGGCAGGGGATCGGCGAGGTCGAAAAGCGCCGGGTCCTCGACGGTGCAGAAATACGGTGTGAGAAAAAGCTCCTGCGTGACGACGATGTTCGCGCCGCCAGCTGCCGCTTCGCGGATGAGGCTTTCGTGGTGATCAAAAGATTCGGCTTTGCTGGCGAAGGTGCCGGATTGGAGCAGGGCGAGACGAGGCATGCGGGGAATCTGGAGAAATGAGGGCGCGAATCAAGCCTTGCAGGTCAAGATCAAGGTGCCGGTTTTCCAATCCTCACCCGGCAGGAGCGTAAGTGGGTGAGTGAAATGACGGGAGTTTGGCACGTCCCGGCGGCTGAAGGATCATTCCCCGATGAGGTGATTTCAGCGCTTAAGTCGGGAGATCGCGCAGGAGTTCCCTCGTGGTGTCTGGATAACCAGGTGGGTAGCAATGAATATTCCGGGCATCATCTTCGATAAAAAGGCGACCGCAGGCACCGCATTGCCAAGCGGTGCGGGCGATCCGGGTGACGAGCAGGCGGATCTGATCGCAGGCTTCGTCGCGTTGGGCGGCGTTGTAGCAACGGTTTTCGATGAGCCATTCGAGGGCCTCGAGAAGCGGGTTCCACTGCTGGTCGGGGATCAGATGAGCCTTGTGGGGAAGATCATCCGGCCCGTCGTGCACGATTTCGCCGCAGTCGCATTGGATTTGCATGACTATGATGCTGGCGGTGTCCTGCGTCCCAGCGCTGCTATGCTGTGGGAAAAAACGCCGGTGCGTCAAGAATGGGATGGAGCGAACGGATCTGTGATCGGCTCTTCAAGCGGTGATGGTGTCCGGCTCTTGTCCCGTTTCCGGTAATGAACGGTGCTTTTAGATCAAGGCGGCGGGCTCATGGTTGGAGCAGCCCGCCTAGAATTCACCACTCATTTCCTTTGATAGAACCGGACGTAGTCAATTTCAAAAGTCTGCGGGAAGGCGGTTCCGGAAGGGTCCCCACCTGCGGCCCCGATCGCCAGATTCAACCGGAAATTCTGGGGGAGGAGGAACGGATTGATGGCCGGTCCATCCTGGTTGATGGCTTTTTTCATCGGAAGCGTGTTGAGGAGATGGCCATCCAGGTAGATCGAAATTTTCTCTTCATCCCACTCGGTGACCCACAGATGAAAACGGTCGTCCCAAGTGGCCTTGTCAAAATTCCCAATGGGTTGGGACTTCGTCAACCAGTGATCTTTGCCGCCCTTTCCCGCCCAGACGAAGTTCGCCAGCACCTTATTTTGATAGAACTCCATGATGTCGATTTCCCCGTTGTGTGGCCAACGGCCCTTTCCCGTGGTCCAGATGGCGGGCCAGAGGCCAGCGAGCGCTTTGAATCTGGCCCTGACTTCCGAGCGGCCGAAATGCCACTCGTTCCCATCGATGGTGATGAGTGATCCCGACGTGTAACGGGCGATTTTCCGTTTCTTGCGCCAGTCGCCCGACTTCGGATCATGATGAGGGTTTGATACCTGCTCCCGACGGGCCTGTATCACTAGCATGCCGCCGGCACATTTCGCATTGTCGGCCTGATACCACTGGAGTTCTTGATTCCGCTCGAAGCCGACTTCGGATCTCCATTTCAATGGGTCGGGCTTTCCATCGATGTTGAATTCATCGGACCAGACCATCCGGTAGGCGGGATCTCGTGGCGGATTGACGGGCTCTTCTGCGTGAAGC
>JBBQDJ010000234.1:0-6445 GCA_038319595.1 Verrucomicrobiales bacterium | reverse complement strand
TCACCATCACCGTGGTCTTACCGCGCTTCAGATCCTTCTGCAGCACGCCGATCTCCACGTCGATGGTCTGGATCATGTTTGCTGTTAGCTTGGCCAGCGGACCGCCGGACTTGATGAACTCCTCGTTGATTTTCTTCCATTGTTCAGGTGTGCGTTCCGCAGCGGGAGTATTGAGCACCATTTGCAGATCCGTCTGAGCAGACTCATCTCTCACGTAGGTTGTGACATCCGCCCAAGGTGCATCGCCAAGGACTCCCAGCACGGTGGAAGGCTTCCACTCGCCGGCACCGGGCAGCTTCGCCTGCCATGATTCATCCGAGGAAAGCACGTTCCAGCCGGAGTCCGTCCGCCATGCGAGCATGGCGATGAATCCCCCGGCACTGGCTTCGTTATGTGCGGCGGCTTCTAGCAAATTTTCACCCACCTTGAGCAATCCTGTCACTTCAACCAGCCCGGGTTTTTGCCAATGGACCACCTTGGCCGCGTCGCGTCCGTTCAACTTGAGTTCGGCGGAATCATCGCAGGTGGTGAACAACCATGCCTCTAACACCGGTCCGGAAATGGAAAATTCCCGCTTCAGCTCGACGCTCTGTTTCTCAACAGGCTGGCCTTCCCAAATCCACTTAACGCTCGATGCTGGAAACGAAGCCCATGGCAAGGTATTGGGCGAAGAAACCTTCCGTTTGCCCTGCTCCTCCCATGATTCGCGGGCGGCGACGATGTCCGCTGAGGGATGGGCGCGGAGAAATTCCAACTCGGAAATCCTTTGCTTGATTCCGGCCATGCCGCCGTCTCCGAGCGGCGAAGTGTAATCCATGACAGGTTGGGAACTTCCGTTCGTCGCCCCCTCACCGCCTTCGGAAGAGGCATTGAAAAACGCGAAGAAGCTGTAGTAGTCTTTCTGTGAGATCGGGTCGAACTTGTGATCGTGGCATTGTGCGCATTTCATCGTCAGGCCGAGCATGGAGGTGGCCACGGCGTCCACCTTGTCGATCGCATAGGCGACACGGTATTCTTCAGCGATCGTGCCGCCCTCGTGGGTGTTCATGCTGTTGCGCAGGAAGCCGGTGGCTACGATCTGGTCGGGTGTTGCGTTAGGAATGAGATCGCCGGCGAGTTGCTCAGTTAGAAACTGGTCGTATGGCTGGTTTTTTTGGAACGAGTGGATCACCCAATCACGCCAGCCCCACACGTCGCGGTGGTCGTCGATAGAAAATCCGTGGGTGTCCGAATAGCGGGCGGCATCCAGCCAAGGCATCGCCATGCGCTCCGCGAAATGCGGCGAATCCATGAGACTGCGGATGCGTTTTTCCCAACGGTCCGGCGAAGTATCGGCGAGATAGGAATCGATCTCGACCAAGCTCGGAGGTAGCCCGGTGAGATCGAGGTGAAGCCTGCGGATTTGCGCCTCCAGCGGTGCAGGTGGGCTGGGCTTGAGTCCGTCCTCCGTGAGTCGGGCACGGACAAACGCGTCCACGGGATTTCCTCCGCCAGGCAACTCCGCCTTGGTGGGTGCGACAAAAGACCAATGCGGCTCATACTCCGCGCCGCCCTTGATCCAGCTTCTCAGAATCTCGATCTGCTCCGGTTTGAGGGCCTCTAAATGAGCCTTGGGCGGTGGCATCCGGAAATCGGGATCCGTGGAGGTGATGTGGCGAATCATCGCACTTTTCTCCGGATCGCCCGGAACAATCGCAGGCCCACCATCGCGATCGGCCAGAGCCTCCGCGCGGATGTCGAGCCGCAGTTCCCCGCCATGATCTTTTGCATCCTGCCCGTGGCAGAGGAAACAATTTTCCGAAAGGATGGGACGGACATCCCGGTTGAATCCCGGCACCCTTGCAGTCACGAAACTGCACAGCACGTGGGACGTAAGCGTGAGGCAGAGGAGAAAGCGGAACTTGGTTGTGAGCATGATCAGATCGATTTCGCGTGAGCCGATTGGTGTTTGAGACGATACGGAACTTGTTGACGGGACCCTACAGCGATATTGCGTCCATGGAAACTGAATGAATTCGCCTCCGAACGGGGGGCGAGATCAGGAGCATTCAGTTCCGCCGCATCCCGCCGTGGAGGAAGCGAGAGGGTCGCGCCCAGCTGCGAAGATCCGGGGATCAAAGGCGAATGAATCGTCGTGATCCTGCCGTAGTCAGCGCGCGCCGCAGCCATTTTCCACCCATCCAATTTCCTACTAAAGCATGAAACTCCATCGAAATTTTTTAAATCTATTTTCAGCCACCGCGATGGCTGCCTTGTTTGTTAGCACCAGCGCGAGAGTCAGCGCGGCGGAAAAAGACGGCAAGAAGTTGCTGATTTATGTCCTCGCCGGGCAGTCGAACATGCAAGGGCACGCGGAGGTTTCCACCTTGGCCTACCTGCCCAAGCCCGCCTATGTGCCGACCAAGGAAGAGTGGGCCCTATTGACCGCAGGACTGCCCCGCGAGATCAAACTCAAGTCGGAGGCGGCGATCAGTGAAAAACTCCTCAAGGATCCCGCCAACGCGAAGCTTCCCAAAAAGGAATTCAGCGTCGTGCTCCAGAATGCCGTCAACGCGGAAGTCGAGAAGGTGCGCGGCGAACAATACGAGGAATTCAAGAAACGTCAGACCAACCCCGCACGCGTGGCCCGGGACAAAGAACTGGCCGCGATTTTCACGCCTAACCTAACAGACAAGAAAGTCCTTGAGATCGCCGCTTCCACCAAGGGAACCAAGGATGCTCTTGCCGTAGCGAATGAATGGCAGACGAAGCTGAATCTTCCGATCGGCAAGCACACTTTCATCGCAGCCTATGGCGGCGTGAATCGTGCCGCCGAGCCCGGCCTTGCCACCGGCCCGCTGAGCACCGGCTACGGCGCGAGGCCGACCGCCTTCGGGCCTGAATACGCTTTCGGAATAATGTTAGAAAAGCACCTCGACCAGCCGGTCCTGATCATCAAGACCGCTTGGGGCGGCAAGTCGCTCCACTACGATTTTCGCCCCCCTTCCGCAGGGCCCTATCAGCCGACCGCGAACGAGAAGGCACAGTTGGAAAACTGGAAGGTTAAAAAGGCGACGTGGGACAAATACCTCGCTGGCGGTGGGACGCCGGCGGCAGCAGCTCAGAGCGAAAAGGACTTCAAGACACTTGAAAATGAGAAGCGGAACTTGCAGGCGGCGATTGCCAAACTGCCTAAGGAACAACAAGCCGCAGAGCAAGAAAAGCTGGTAGCGCTCAATGCGAGAAGCAAGCAGCTCAGCGCCGCGCGGATGCCCAATCCCGGCGACATGCCCACCCAGGCAGCAGCTGGCTTCTACTGGGATGAAATGATCGGATTCGTCCGCAAAGTCCTAGCAGATCCCAAGGCCTACCATCCGGAATACGACCCAAAAGCCGGCTTTGAAGTCGCCGGGGGATTTTGGTTTCAAGGATTCAATGACCAGTTCGATCCCGAGTTCTACGGCAACTACAGCAGCAACATGGTGCATTTCATCCAGGACCTTCGCAAAGAGGTCAAGCAACCGAAGATGCCCTTCGTGATTGGCGTGCTAGGAACGAACGCTTTCGCCGAAGGTTCATTGGCTAACAACGTTTCCCAAGCCCAGCGCGTGGCAGCGAAATCCCCAGAACTAACCGGCACTGTTGCGGCAGTCGAAAGCTGGCCACTAACAACTCCCGAAGTCGCGATCTGGCGCATGCAAAGAGATGCGGCGAAGGAAAAAGGAAACGCTGCCGAAAACGATCGCATGGATCAGCAGTGGATTTTACATGGCAGCAATCTGGGATACCACTACGACGGCAGCGGCCGCTTCTTCATCCGCTTCGGCGACGAGTGCGCCGACGCCATGCTTAAACTCATGGGCAAGAAGTGACCGGACTCTAGCAGTCAAGGAACTCCCATTTTCACCCAAGAGGAATACGCTGACTTCGTCGTGAAGCTGGAATTCAAGGTTCCCGTCCCGGAATATCTTCATTAAGAAAAGCCTCGATCACGGTGGCTCCCGTGTAAGTGTGGGTGCCGCTCAAACGCCAATTCGTCGTGCCAACGGTCTGGAAGGTGAAACGATCCATTCCCGAGTGGCCGTCGGTAGGAGGATGATTCTTGGATTCATGACGACAGAACAGGCCTTGTCATCCGTGGGCTTGTGCTTGAGACGGAATTCCCTTTCCGCACCAAGGCTGATTGACGCGATGGTGCTGTCCTTGCCGAAGGATCTCTCGTCGTCACGGTGCTAGCCCATGCCCTCGTCTCCGTCATGACATCAACTCTTTGGCTGGGACACTGTCTTGATGCGGTCACACGCGGGTGAGGAACTCTTGGAAACAAGGGGCTCGGACGAATGTCCATGTCGCTGCCACGATCTATGCTTTACCGGACAGCCGGGTGAGTGGAGGCTCTCGTTATGGATTTACGCGAGTATGTGATCAACGGGGTGAATTATGAGGCGCGGATGCCGCGGGAGGAGGATTTCGCGGAGATGATCGATTTGCACGAGCGGTGTTTTCCCGGGATGTTGGATGAAGACGAGGCTTGGCGAGAGGATCAGCTTGAGTCGCAGCTTCAGGTTTTCCCGGACGGGCAGGTGGTGATCGCGAAGGAGGGGAAGATCGTCGCGGTTTCCTCCAGCTTGATCGTGACGATGGGGCGAGATCCGCTGCGGCGTCACACTTACTACGGGATCACGGATGACGGGTATTTCTTCAATCACGATGCCCAGGGCGACACGCTCTACGGGGCGGAGATTTATGTGGATCCGGCGGAGCGCGGGCAAGGAATCGGTGCGGTGATGTATGCGTTGCGCAGGGAGCTCTGCAAGCGGCTGAACCTGCGACGCATCCTGGCGGGCGGACGGCTATACCATTATGATAACTTCAGCGAACGCTACACACCGGAGGAATACGTCTATGCGGTGCAGGATGGGCTGGTGAAAGATCCGGTGCTGGGGTTTCAATTGAAAGAGGGATTTGTCGTGAGGGATGTGATGCCAAATTACATCCGCGATCCGAAGAGCAGGAACTACGCCTCGCTGATCGAGTGGCTGAACCCCGACTACCAGCGGAGCGAGGGCGAGGATCGGAAGGTGCGGGTGGCCTGCGTGCAATATCAGATGCGGAGAATTGCGGACTTTGATGAGTTCGCGGCACAGGTGAGGTATTTTGTAGAAACGGCGGGCGAGGATTACGGGGTGGATTATGTGCTATTCCCGGAGTTTTTCTCGGTGCAGTTGCTATCGGCGATGGAGCCCTATTCCTCCCGCGACGGGATACGAAAGCTGGCGGGGCTGACGACGCAGTTCCGCGAGTTGATGTCCACCTTAGCGCGGGAACAGGGGCTGCACTTGATCGCGGGATCGCATCCGGTGCTCAAGGAGGATGGCCGGCTCCAGAACGAGGCGATGGTTTTCCGCCCCGACGGGTCTTTCGTTTCCCAGCCGAAGCTGCACATCACGCCGAGCGAAACGACGTGGTGGGGAATCACGGGAGGCAATGACTTACTTGTCATACAAACCCCGAAGGCAAAGATTGGGATCTTGATCTGCTATGATGTCGAGTTCCCGGAGGCCGCGAGGTATCTCGCGGAGCAGGGCGTGGAGATCCTTTTCGTCCCGTATTGCACCGACAACAGACAGGGCTACTTGCGCGTCTCGAAATGTGCGGCGGCACGGGCGATCGAGAACCAGATCTACGTGGTTACGGCTGGCGTGGTGGGCAACCTGCCCGACGTCCCGGCAATGGACATCCACTACGGTCGGGCGGCGGTTTTCACGCCTTCGGACTTCGAGTTCGCCCGCGATGGCATCCAGGCGGAGGCTGATCCAAACGTCGAAACGATGCTGGTGACAGATCTCGACATCAACGATCTCTATCGTTCCCGCGAGGCCGGATCTGTGACGCGGCTTTTGGACTGGCGTCGGGATCTTTTCGAACTCAAGGTGAATTTGGGCGGGGGCGGGGAATCCAAGTAGGCAGAGAGCAGCGCCAATTTTAAGATGTGGAGCCATTACATTTGGAGGCGCTAATCCATTGCATCCGTCGATCATGACACCCCGATGCTCCTGCCGCCGGATCTCCGGGACTGGGTGCCAGCCGATCACATCGTGCATTTCGTGATGGATGCGGTGGCCTTGCTCGACCTCGGCTCTGCGAGAATCGACCACGGCGGCACTCGCAGCGCGCAATATCCGCCATCCATGATGCTCGGCCTGCTCATTGACTCAAGACTACGGAACTAGACTTCTGTCATGTTCGGGAAAATTTGAATTGCATATAACAGAGAAAAATCGAGTCGTAGGGGAATCCAATTTTACTTTGTAATGCCAAATAGCCCACTTGGTCCCGGCGAGCTTCCCATCATCAAGACCCGGCGAAACCCATGCAAGACGAGCGGCTTTGCGTTGGTCGTGACGCTCTCCCTGATGATCCTTTTATCGATCCTCGTGCTGGGGATGCTGTCGCTTTCTTCCAT
>JBBQDJ010000233.1:0-6470 GCA_038319595.1 Verrucomicrobiales bacterium | reverse complement strand
CCGCCTGCTCAGTTTTCAACCGGTGGCGGATGTCGGGCGGACCCAACGCTCGCAAACCGCGGAGGTTCCGGCTGAAGATGCACTCTGGTCGTGCATCGACGAAGCGCTGGGGCGTAAGGCGAACCGGGAGCCTCTGCACTTCGGCCACCCAAAGTGTAATACCATGGCGCCGTTTCTGGTGCTTCATGTGGGCCGGGAGAGGCTTGTCTTCGAGGCGGTTAGGGCGGGAAACCGCATCGACGTGGAAATGGCGGAGGAACTCATCGCCGCACTCGATCCAAATCTCCAAGGCGAAGGCAGCCTGGCAGATAGGGGCAAGGCATTTCTAAAGCTGCTCCTCGGGAAACGAATGCTCGGGGCACGGCTCGCGATTTACGCGATGCGCCGTGGGTGGCAAGAGAGGCGCCTGATTTTAAAAGTGATACGCGCGGTGCTGATGGAAAAATCACTACCCAGGCCGACGCCGTTTCTACTCGTCATCCATCGGTTCATGTCTCCCGGGGATCTGCGGACAGAGGAAGGAAAGGAGCGCTTGGATGCCTGCGTTTTCAAGCTCCCGGTGGACGGGAAACTCGTCTCCATGTGCGAGATGAATGCCACCGGTATCCGCGAGAGAATTGACGCGATGACACTCAAGGTAGCACCGCAGAGTGAAAGGAAGATCGACATGGTAGGATGACAAGTAAGTGATTGCTTGTTTCAAGAGCCTCCCGCGAACAGCAAATTTCTAGCAGTCCGACAGCGAGGCCGTGCTCGCGCGACTGGTGAGCCAGTTCTACCGTTTCCGGCGAATGGTGCGGCGCAACCTCGTCACGTTCGCGCCAGGAGGAGTCGGGATTGATCGTGATCAGGATGCCCCGGATCCGGGAGCGAGTCAGTTGGTAAGGAGATGGAGCGATTTTGGGGTGGGAGAGGAAGAGAAGATGCAGCCGAGACGCCTACCCCCCTTTTCTGATGTCTCACGGGGTGGGTTGACAGATCTCCACTCCTCCCCCATGGTCCCGCCCCTTCCCGCTTTACGCTTTTATCATGATTTTCAAAAGTCTCTGTCGCCACGCCGGTATCGGTGCGAATTCCTATGTGTTGAAATCCGGTTCCGCGAAGGTCGTGCTAGACGCCGGAATGCATCCGAAACACGAAGGTGCCGAAGCGATCCCGCACTACGAGTATTTGGAGGCTGGATCGGCGGACTCGATCATCATCACCCACTCGCACCTCGACCACGTCGGGACGCTGCCGGTTTTCCTCCAGGGTCAGCCACAGGCAAAGGTTTTCCTCTCCGCAGAAACCGCCGAACTGGCCTCTGCGATGCTGCATAATTCGGTGAACGTGATGCAGTCAAAACGCATCGAACACGGCATCGCCGAGTATCCGCTGTTCGAGCATCGCGAGCTCGACGACATCGAGGAGGCCTTCGAAACGCGGGCCATCGAGCGCCCGTTCGATCTCGATCCGGCGGGGACCTTCCGCGCGACATTCCATGACGCCGGGCACATTCTCGGATCCGTCGGCGTGACCATCGAGGCGGAGGGAAAAAAGATTTTCTACACCGGCGACGTGAACTTCGAGCACAGCACGCTGCAAAAAGGTGCCTTATTTCCGGAGGAAAAGGTCGACGCATTGATTGTCGAGACCACCCGCGGCGAGCAGGAGCGCGACCCTGGCTACAACCGGATGGACGAGGAGAACGCACTGGCAGAGGCGATCAAAAACGTCATCGCGCGCAAGGGCTCGGTGCTCATTCCGGTGTTCGCGATGGGCAAGACGCAGGAAGTGTTAGGCATGCTGCATCGCTTCAAGGCGGAGGGCTTGATCCCGAAGAACACGCCGGTTTATATCGGCGGCTTGAGCACGAAGATGACGCAGGTTTACGATCGTTTCAGCACGACGTCACGGCGGCATCTGCCGAATTTCCGCTTCCTCAAGGACATGGAGCTCGAAGGCAGCAGCAAGAAGCGCAAGGGCCCCATTCCCTTTCATCCGGGCTGCATCTACGCGCTGTCCAGCGGCATGATGTCCGAGAAAACCGTGTCTAACACTTTCGCAAGGCAAGGGGTGTTGGAAAACCCGAAGCACGGCTTGTTCTTCGTCGGTTATGCGGATCCCGAGACGCCGGGCGGCAGAATCCGCGCCGCCAAGCCGGGCGATTCCGTGCTGCTAGACCCGGCCTTCCCGCCCGTGCCGCTGAACTGCGAGGTGCGCATTTTCGATTTCAGTGGCCACTCCACCCGTGCGGCCATCGCCGACTACATCGTCAAGGTGGCTCCGAAAAAAACTTTTCTCGTCCACGGTGACGACGGCGCGGTGGAATGGTTCCGTCAGGAAATCAGCCGCCGCCTGCCGAGCACGGAGATCATCGTCCCGGAGCCCGGTGACGAGCACGAGATCTAACGATTACACCGGGAACACCAGGCTGAGCCCCATCGTGAGGAAAAAATTCACGATCAGGATGGCCAGCGAGGAATAGACCATCGCCCGGGTGGTGCCGCGGCCCACACCCACGGCTCCTTGCTCCACCTTCAGCCCCTGATGGCAGGAGACGATGACGATCAGCATTCCGAAGACGAGGCCTTTGACCATCGAGATGATGACGTCGGTTCCGTCGGTGTGGAGGTTCATTTGATTGAGCCAGTAAGCGCCGTTCACATGGAAAGGCCCAGTTCCGACGATCAGCGAGGCGAGGATCCCAAAAGCAGCGGACTCGGCGATGAGCAGCGGCATGGAAACTAACATCGCGAGGAATCGCGGGGTCACCAGGTAGTCGATCGGTTGGACATCCATCGAGCGCAGGGCGTCGATTTGCTCGGTCACTTTCATTGTGCCGATTTCCGCAGCCATGGCGGCACCGACCCGCCCGGCCAGCATGATGGCGGTAACGGATGGTCCGAGTTCCCGCAACATCGCGACGCTGACCAGCGCACCGCCGCCGGTTTCAAGACCGAGTGGTTTGAATTGGAACAGGGCCTGCGCCGCCAGCACCGCGCCAGTGAACGCCCCGGTCACGATCACCACCGGTTGGGAACGAAATCCCGTCTCGGCGATTTGCTCGAAGACCAGACGAAAACGAATTTTCCCATGCAGGATGGAATCCCAAATCGAGGCGACCAGCTTACCGATTTCTCCAAGGTAGTTGAGGAAATCCAGCATCGAACGGCCGAGGAGGCGAATCACTCCGGCATCATGGCCGCGAAAACGCGCATGGCAATGAAGTTGACCATCACGCGGAACCCGGAGTAGTTCGCAGCACGCGAAACGAATCGCGTGATTTCACCAAAGCCATCATGAACGAAACCCTCACTCTCCTTTCCAAGGTTCTGCCGCAGCTCGCCGTCATCTCCGCCGTCTGCGGCTTCGTCGGCTGGTATGTGCGGGGACTCAGCAGCAAACCCGCATCCGCCACCGTGGCGAAAACTCCTGCCGCCAGCGAAAAGGCCCAGAATCAGGACCGCGCGAGAAATTTGGAAGCCACCTTGGAAAAATCCAAGGCCGCCCACAAGGCCGTGAAAGCCGAGTTGGATCAACTCAAGTCCCACTCGGTTTCCCAGGAAGCCTTTGAAAAAATCTCCGCAGAACTCGAAGCCGCCCACAAGGCGGTCGAGGCCGAAACCCGCCGCTTCTCCGCCCTCGAACCTGAGTTGAAAAAGGCCCAGGACGCCGTGAAAAACCTCAATGCCCGCGCCAACGAGGCGGACAAGACTCAGAAAGACCGGAGTTTTGCCTTGGAAAACGAACTTTCCAAGACCCGCGAGCAACTCACGCTGCTACAGAACCTCCCGGACGACTCCGCCGACCTTCGGGCGGAAATCGAGCGCCTCCGCGAATCTGTCGCCACCACCACGCGTTTTGCTGGCGAGTTGCGGAAGCGCGAAGCCGCAGCCATCGAAGCCATGGAAAAGGCCGAAGGCCGTCTCGCCAATGCCGTGGAAACCGGACGCGACCTCCCCACCCCATCCAAGAAAATCGGCCCAGTCGGCGACTCCAGCCGCATCACCGCCGCCAAGGCCGAGGTGCTCCGCCTCGTCGAGCAGAACAAGCAAAGGGCGGCCATTCAGGAAACCTCCATTCCAGTGGCCGAGACGCCCGCCGCTGCTGAGGAAGAAATCACTCCACCCGTCGAAGTGCCAACCGTCGCTGACGAAGTGCCATCGATGCCCGACGCAGCTCCCATCACACCCGATGAAGTTGCCGCCGCACCTGACGAAGCTCCCACCGCGTCTGAGGAAATTGCCACCGCACCGGTCGAAGCTCCCGCTCCACCGGTCGAAGTTGCCAGCAGCTCGCAAAAGAAGCCAATCGCGACGGGCGATCTATTCGCGCTGGATTGATTTCCAGTGAAAATTCCTGCCGAAAGGGAAAGCGGCAGAGCTCCGTATGGTGCAGCTTTATGCGCAAAATTCTGCCTCTCTCTCTCGCCCTGATCAGTATTGCCGCCTCGGCTCCGCTCAGAAAAGACAAGGTCGTCGAGGGATTTCATGATCCCATGTCCATCGCGGTGGCGCCGGACGGAGATGTTTACATTGTCGAGCGCGAAGGCAGGCTGTTGCGTTTTCGTCCCTCAACGGGAGGGCTTTTCGAGATCGGGAACCTCCCCGTCACTGCACTCCGGGAATCTGATGCAAAGAGTAAAACCGCCCGCGAAGACGCCCTTCATGGAATCGCGCTTGATCCTGGATTCCAGAAAAACCAACGGCTTTTCCTGTTCTATTCCGCGCCGGATCAATCACTGGACCGGCTATCGCGCTTCCAGCTGAAGGATGGCAAGCTCGACCTCTCCAGCGAACTGATACTCCTTGAGGCCCCGACCCAGCGGGAAAACACCGTTTGCCACCACGGCGGTTCCGTCCAGTTCGGGCCAGACGGACTGCTCTACATCAGCTTGGGAGACAACACCAACCCGTTTGAGAGTAACGGCTGCGCACCCATCGACAACCGCCCGGACCGCGATCCATGGGACGCCCAACGCAGCGCCGGAAACACCAATGACCTCCGCGGGAAAGTCCTGCGCATTCGTCCCACTGAAACCGGTTACGAGATTCCTCCCGGCAACTTGTTCCCCAAAGGCACGGACAAGACCCGCCCGGAAATCTACGTCATGGGCTGTCGGAACCCATTCCGGATTTCTATCGATTCGAAAAACAGCACGCTCTACTGGGGCGAAGTCGGTCCTGATGGCAAAAGTCCATCCGATCGAGGACCCGCCGGCCATGACGAGGTGAATCAAGCGAAGGCTGCAGGAAATTTCGGCTGGCCGTTTCTCGTGGGCAATAACAAGCCCTATCCGATTTTTGATTTCGCCGCTAACAAGGTTGGCCGCATGACCGAACCCGCCGCCCCGGAAAACACCGGCATCCGCAATACCGGTCTAACAAAATTACCCCCTGCCCAGTCCGCTTTCATCTGGTATCCCTATGCCGATAGTCCCGAGTTTCCGACGATGGGCAAGGGCGGACGCAACGCCATGGCAGGTCCGGTTTTCTATTTCGATCCTAACCGGAAATACAACCTGCTACCCAAGGAAGACGACCACACGCTCATCACCTACGACTGGATCCGCGGCAAGATCTGGAAGGCAAAGCTCGGAGCAGCAGAAAAGTTAGAAAAACTCGAAGTTCTCGACGAGGGATTCCGCCACCCCATGGACATGGAGATGGCTGCCGATGGTTCGATCTGGCTGCTGGACTACGGTGCCGGATGGTATTTCAACAAGAATGGCTTGCTGACTCACCTCCTGCCGGATTCTGCGAATCACTCGCCGCAGATCACGATCGAGCCGGTCGTGGGCAAGGAGCGGACATTTGCGGTCAAGGCCGTAACTGATGCGGAAAATGATAAAGTGGTCGTCACCTGGTGGCTCACCACCGGCGTCACCGAGCGGGAGCTTGGCAGCGGATCGACGATCACGGTGCCCGCCGGCGAAGGCAGTGAGATCCGCGCGGTGGCGTCCGATGGGAAGAGTCCTAACAGCGTAGCCCGCGTTTCTCTGGTGAACGAGAAAATCGCGCCCGAGCTCACCCTCAAGCTCACTGAAAAAACCGCTGACTATGATTTCGGGAGTTCCATCGAATTCAACATCAGCGGCCAACCCGCGCCCGATCCGGCGCAGACGACCGTTACCGCCCGCTATATCCCGCCGACCGGCCACGATGCAGGCGGTCCACAGCTATCAGCACAAGGCAGCGCGCTCGCCACCGCCAACCTCTGTCTCGCCTGCCATCAGGTGGACCAGCCCTCCGTCGGCCCTCATTACCTCAATGTCGCCCTGAAATACCGCGACCAGCCCAATGCCCTCGAAACCCTGAAAACCAAGCTCAAAACCGGCGGCGGCGGCGTTTGGGGCGAGGTGCCCATGCCACCCCAGATCGCCCTCAAGGACAGCGATGCCGATCCCCTACTCCGTGCGATCCTCGGCCTCTCCGAAGGCATCAGCCAAACCAAAGGCAACCTCAAAGGAAGCATCACCCTCGCGTCCA
>JBBQDJ010000232.1:0-6495 GCA_038319595.1 Verrucomicrobiales bacterium | reverse complement strand
CAGGACTTTATCTCGCTGAATCTCGATCCACTGCTGCACACCGTCACGGTGGTGAAAATCGGCTATCTCGAACCCGAGCTGAAAGCCATGGCCCGCGATCATTTCCTCGTGCTCTCGCCCGGCGCAGTGCCACCCTTGATTTCTGCAGTTCCCTATCATCACGTCGTCCGCCCGCTGTTTCCCCTCGATGGGGGATTCGAGTGGCAACCCTCAGCCCGTCTTTTCCAATCCATACTTTAGCCGCATGAAATCATTCATCATCCCACTACTCGCTGCCACGGCGGTCCATGCTTCCGAGCCGTCCTACAGCATCGTCAGCTCCGCCACCTCGGCGGCAGACCCGGGCTGGAACGCAGTGATCGGCGAGCTTCAGAAAAAATATCCCGAGGCAAAGCGCATCGTCTGGGAAAAGGACGTGACCGAGGTTTTGCCTGAACTCACTCGGCAACATCCGCGTTATGTCTGTTTCGTGAGTCCGCCAACCGAAGCGAGCTTGGAATTCGTCCGCAGCGTCCACCGCCTAACACGGAAAATCGATGTTGATCCATTCACCGATTGCCGCTGGGGGATTCTAACAGGCTTTGATGCCGCAAACGCGCTGGAGATTGCAGCGGAAAACAAACCGCTCGTCATCCGTCACACCCTCTCCGGCACCGATCTCGCCACCGAGCGACTGGATGGCGCCCAGACCTTCAGCGAACTGGAAGCAGGCAAGCGCGTGGTGAAAGCCACGGGCGAAAAGGCCATTACCGTGACCGGCCCGGTGGATTCCAGTTGGGACATCGCCACCGCCCTCGAACGTCCTGAAACCGCGCTCTTCATCACATCCGGCCACGCCACCGAACGCGGCTGGCAGATCGGCTACCGCTATCCTAACGGCACTTGGAAGAGCAAAGGCGGCGCACTTTTCGCGGTCGATCTGAAAGGCAAATCACGCGCCATCGAAAGTCCTTCGCCAAAAGTCTATCTGCCCGTAGGCAACTGCCTCATCGGCCACATCGACGGCCCGGACGCGATGGCGCTGGCCTACCTGAAAAGCGCCGGCGTTCGCCAGATGGTCGGTTACACCCTACCGACCTGGTATGGCTATCAGGGTTGGGGGCTGATTGACTATTTCGTCGAACAACCTGGCCGCTACTCGTTGACCGATGCCTATTTCGCTAATGAAAGCGCCCTCATTCACCGACTCCTAACTTATTTCCCTGAAATCGCGGGTGAGGAAAGTAACAGTCCAATGGGAAAAATCGCGAAGGCCATCCATGTCGGTGAAGCCGCTCAATCCGCCGGGCTAACGGCACAGGATGCCGAGGGATTGCTGTTTGATCGCGACGTGGTGGCCTTCTATGGCGATCCCGCGTGGCAGGCCCGTCTCGCTGACGGCCCGCTGCAATGGAAGGAAACTTGGAGCCAGGATGCTTCCGGCGGCTCTCTCGAGATCACGCCGATGGCCGGTGAGACCAGCTTCGCCCCGGTCAACACGAACGGCTCACAGCGCGGCAGTCGACCGATTGTTAGATTCTTCGAGCAACGCATCGATCCCGGCAGCGTGAAGATCACCGCAGGGGCGGAACTCAAGCCGATCATCACCGATGATTTCCTGCTGGTGCCGCTGCCTGCGACGGCCACCGGCCCCTTCAAGATCGCCTTCACCGCCAAGGCCGCGGAATGAAGCTTGGCAGGGGATGATGCGGATTCTCATGCGTCTGCTGCGAGCAATCACTCAACTCCGCAGCCTGCGCATCCGGGCATTGAGTTTCCGCCAGTGGCCTGTGCCTGAGCAGACGGCCTAACTCCTATAACACCTCATCACCCGCGGCGTGATGCCGGTGAAAATCTCCCAGACGATCGTGTCCGCTTTGAGGGCGATCTCGGCGACCGGAATGTTCGCGCCGAAGAGCTCGACCTCGTCGCCTTCCGCCACCTCATCTGCCTCCGTCACATCGACCATCGTCTGGTCCATGGTGACGCGCCCCAGGATCGGGAAACGCCGGCCACGAATCCAGACCTCCGCGCCATTTCCTGAAACATGGCGCGGATAGCCATCGCCATAACCGATCCCGATCGTGGCGACGCGGGTCGGGCGGGTGGTGAGAAATTGGCGACCGTAGGAAACGCCGTGGCCCGCCGGCAAGGTGCGGACGAGCGTCACCCGCGATTTCAAGGTCATGACGTTGAGCAGTTTTTCCTGAAATGCCGGCAGCGGTGAGATCCCATACAGCATCAGGCCTGGCCTTGATAGATTGCAGACACCTTGTGAATAGCCTAACAAACCAGCGCTGTTAGAAAGGTGCCGCCACTTGAACCGCGACGGCCCGCCGAGTTCGCTGATGATCGCCTCAAAGCGGGCGAATTGTTTTAACGTGAATTCCTCGTCCTCATCTGCCGATGGCAAATGCGAGCCGATGCCTTCGACCTCGAGGTGCTCCATCCGTTCGAGCTCGGCCAGTTTCTCAGGCAGATGATCTGCGACAAATCCACCGCGCCCCATGCCGGTATCCACGGCGAGGTGGACTTTGAGGCGCTTGCTGCGGGCGGCGGCGAGGCGGTTGAAATGTTCCGCCTCATCCATCGAAGAAATGCACGGCGTCCAATCGCGGGCGACGATTTCATCCCGCTCCTCCGACCAGGTGGCACCTAACAGGTAGATGCGGGTCTCGACACCGGCCTGACGGATGCGTCTTGCCTCGCCGACATTGGCCACTCCGAAGAACGTGATGTCTTCGCTGGCCAGAAATTTCGCGATGTCTTCCAAGCCGTGGCCATACGCTCCGGCCTTCACCACCGCCATGACGCCGCCGGGGAAAACAAGCCCAGCAAATCCGAGATTCTCCTTCAAGGCAAGAAGGTCGATTTCTACCCAGGCACGCGGCGGCGAAACAGGAAACGTGTCGTTCACAGCCACGACGCTAGGCATCCGGGCGGCGCTGGCAAGGAAAGCAAATCGAAGTTTTCCCGCTATCCTTGCAGCCCGCGGAGCAAATCGGCGAGGTAGGGCATCATCTGCTTCTTGCGGCTGAGAACGCCGGGCATTTCGAAAAGATTCTCGCCGACCTGCGGATAGGTGATCGCCACGGTGATCTTGCCGTCACCCGAGCACAGCAAGAGGCTGGAGCTGCTCGTGATGTCGGTCACCATGAGGCAACTGAAATCGCAGCCAGCCTCTTTCCGCGCGCCGGCAAGTTCCGTGGTAAGCGACTCGCTCATGTCCCTGAAAACCTCGAAGCCGACGGTTTCCATCTGGCTCACGCTGACTTTCCAACCGCTTTCCTCGTAAATCTTGAGATCCTGCCGAACAATCGTATGTGGATCCATTCCTTCCACGGCGCAACCCGCCGCGAACATCCTCGCGCCAAAGGAATACAAGTCCTCGTTCGCGAGTCCGGCAAGCCACCCAGCCATTTCGTGATCCAGCGCTGTCGTCGTGGGCGACTTGAGGATCACTGTGTCTGATAGAATGGCGGCCAGCATGAGTCCGGCGATCTTCGGCGGCGGCTCGTGGCGGCTGTTCCGGTATAACTCCGCGATGATCGTTGAGGTGCAGCCGACCACCTTGTTGATGAACGTGATGGGCTGGTCCGTGCTGTGAAATCCGAGCCGGTGGTGATCGATGATTTCCTCGATATCCGCCTCCTCCACGCCATCGACGGCCTGGGAGAGTTCGTTGTGATCGACGAGCGCCACCCGGAACCGCCATTGCGTTAGAAAACTCAGGCGGGTGATGACGCCGGAAATTCGCCCGTCCTCGTCCACCACCATGAATCCACCTTCGTTGGATTTACGGATTTCCTTCTGCACCTCGCGGACCCGGTCGTGCGGCGAAAATGTTAGATCATTTCTCTCGATGAAATGGTGAAGCGGCAGCGAAAGGCAGAGGGCCGCCGCCACTTCCAGTGCATGCCGCGAGGTCGTGACGACGCACGACGCGCGCTCTTCTAACTGTTTAGTAAGGCCTTCATCGACTTTCCCGCTGGAGCAAACAACGATCCAAGCCGCCCCGAGATCGCAGGCTTCGGTGATTCCCGCCTCACTGGCATCCGACAGCACGGCGATCAACGGACAGGTGCCGTCCGCAGGCGCTCCGCCGAGCCCTCTCAGCCACACCCGGCCTTTGACAGCGGCGGGCACCTCACCGCAAACCACCTTTCCATCGATCCTTTCGACGAAAGATCGGAATCGCACCTCGATTTCTGATTTGTCCCCAATCCCCGCGAGATCCTGCGGCAGTCCGGTGAGCCGTAGGGCGGAGATTTTACCCGCATACTTGCCGGACTCGGTGTTCACTGGCAGGAACGCGAAACGCCGATGCATGATGATTTCCTGGGCCATGCCGAGCGTGTCGTCCTCGTTCAGCACTAGCAGATCCGGCCCTTTGATCATGATGTCCGATAGCCGGGGGAGCAGCGAGGTGACCAATTCCGGCTGCGGCACGCCGAAATGATCGAGCACGAAACTCGTCTGCGGGTTCAAGCTCCCGGCGCGGCAGGGCACCGCAGGCACGCCGGCCACGGTTTGTTTGAAATGCGCGTAAGCGATGGCCGAGCAGATCGAGTCCGTGTCAGGATTCTTGTGGCCGATGACCATCAGCGGTTGTTGCGTGGGTGACATGGTGGATTTTGGATCGACTGGAAATCGCAGTGCCGGTTGGCAAATCGATTAGCATTCAGCAAACCGCGTGCCGGGTGCCATGATTCCCGCCGGGGTTTCGTAGACCGTCCGGCTCTCCTTGGCATCCAGCTTTCGCTTCACTTTCACTTTCACATGCGGCCTGCGGCGAGGCCGCGCTAGCTTGCCACTCCAACAACGACCGTCGATCCGCATCCTCCCGCGCCTCTTGATAGAGTCTGCCCTTGAACTTACCAAACTGAAGCCGAGAGGGAGACAACACCCGGGGCACTGCCTAAAACAAGACGGCCGTTCGTGATCACACACCCACCCTCAGATCTCGCACGCTCCACAGCACCCCGGCTGCGGGCATGCCGCTGCCCTTCATTCTCCGCGCACCGTCCTTGCGCTTCGCCGTGAAGCGCTCCCGCGCGCCTGCAAATGCCTCGTTCACAAACTCCTTGCTGCCGATCACCGCACCGTCCGTGAAATAGCGCACCCGACAGCGCAACATTGCCGCCATCTTCATCTCCGGCAATACCGTGCCATTCTCCTTCGCCGTCAATGCCTCCGCCATATTCATCAGTGGCCTAACTACTCCTTTCTCCACTTCCGCCCGACCGCTCTTCCTCCCAAGCGCCAGCCCCATCGTCCGCCGATAGATTCGAGACACATCTTTCCACTTTTCCGCCTCAAATCCCGCGTCCTGGTGACTCATGCACGCTCTCACCAGTCCCTCTCGCGCCTTCTTTCCGTTCCCTTTCGGCCCGCCGCCCACTGCTTCTCCATAGCTGCTCCAGCGATACTCCGCAGGATCCGCTACCATTCCCGCCCGCACCGGATTCAGGTCGATGTAGGCCGCCATCGTCCGCGCCGCGATCCCACTTTCCACGATCACGCTCTTGTAGCGCTCCTCCCACAAGGTCCCCTTTCGCTGGTGCGTGCGGTTGAACCAACGCGTGAAGCGTTGCAGCAGCGTTTTCATCAACTCGCTCAGGCTGTGCATCCGGTAAGTGAAGCGGGCGTGGATTTCCGCAGCCCAATCATCCCGTTGTTCCTTTCGCGCATCCGCCAATTCCGTGGCCACCACCGCCACAAACACCTCCGAATTCGTTGCCAAAAGCCGCTTCAGTAACTCCTCGTCAGAAATCCCGCCCCCCGGCATCGGCGGCACCTCCAGCAGAAGATGAAAGTGATTGGACATGATGCAGTAGGAAAGCACCCGGCAACCTGAGAAATTCTCCTGCATACGCATGAACATGCGGAAGTGTTCACGCTCGGCATCGCCAAACACGAACCGCCGATCCACCACCCGAGAAACACAGTGGTAGATCGATGGCTTTTCCAACGAATTCTTCCAAGGTGCCAAAAATCGCTTGCTGCTCATTTCGCCATTCTACCCCCAGAATCCAAATAGTCGAGGATTTTTTTACATTTTGTCTGGGATTTTGTGAGATCGTTTGGGTTTTTCGGTCTCATCACCCGAAAACGGTTCGCGTGGGGGCATGCGGTCGAGGGCCAAGCTCAGGGAATCGACGTCGAGTTGGGTCAGCCATGATTCCCACTTGCCCGATGCAGTGGTAGGACATTGTCTCCGGAGTCATGATTTTGCGGGTTTTTGCATCGGGCTTCCTGGCCCTAGGTCTGGTGTCCGCGCGGGCCGGAATTCCAGCCGGTGCGACGGAAATGCACCTCTTCACCGCGCCCGCTGTCTCGCCGGTCGGGAAATCGATGGTCTGCGAGTGGATCAACGATCTTTAGACCGCCTCGACCGAGGGCGGTGAGGCAATCCGGGTGGAAAAGGTTTCTTCTATCAATCCAGCCGCACGGGAACGCTGAACCTGTGGTCGCAGCGCGATGACTGCAAGGAACCTGTGGCATTCACCCGGGAAT
>JBBQDJ010000231.1:0-6503 GCA_038319595.1 Verrucomicrobiales bacterium | reverse complement strand
CGGATGATCATCGCTATGATGCAATGAGTTTTCTCGGACATCAGTTTGCCAAGACCCCCGTGATGGATTCGCTGGCCGCAATTGGCGCCTATCTGAAGAACGCGCTTGTGTCCACCTCGCTGTGTTCGCCCAGTCGCGCGTCCATTCTCACGGGACTTTATACGTTCCGGCATCGGGTGATTGACAACAACCGTCCGATTCCTCCGGGCACGGTCTATTTTCCCCAATACCTTCAAAAGGCCGGTTATGCCACCTGCTTCATTGGTAAATGGCACATGGGCGGGGCCAGTGATGAGCCCCAGCCGGGCTGGGATCACTGGGTCAGCTTCCTCGGCCAAGGCGAATACATGCCGCCGACCCCCGACTACACGCTCAACGTGGATGGCAAACGCGTGAAGCAAAAAGGCTATATCACAGGCGAGTTGACCGACTATGCGATTGACTGGCTGAAACAACAGAAGCCCAGCGAAAAACCCTTCTTTCTCTACCTTTCCCACAAGGCGGTGCATGCCAATTTCACCCCCGAGCCGAAGTATGACGGGACCTGCCGTGATCTGCCCTTCGTTCGCGCCGCGTCCGAGGCCAGCACCCCGACCAACCTGCTGCAACCCCGCTGGCTGCGCGACCAGCGCAATTCCTGGCATGGGGTGGATTTTCCCTATCACAGCGCGCTTGATATTGAGGGTTACTACAAGCGCTACTGCGAAACGCTCAGGTCCGTGGATGACAGCATCGGCCGCGTTCTTCAACAACTCAAGGATATGGGCATTTATGACGATACCCTCGTCATCTACATGGGCGACAACGGTTTCATGTTTGGCGAGCACGGACTGATCGATAAGCGCGTGGCCTATGAACCCTCCCTGCGGGTGCCGATGCTCGTGCAGTGTCCCGCGATCATCAAAGGGGGCACCGTAGTGACTGAGATGGTCGCCAACATTGATGTGGCTCCCACGGTCATGGAGGCGATGGGACTGAAGAAGCCCGCCCACATGGATGGTCAGAGTTTTCTGCCACTGGCAGAGGGAAAACACATCTCCTGGCGCGAGGATTTCCTCTATGTGTATTACTGGGAGAAAAATTTTCCGCAGACACCGACCATGTTTGCACTCCGGAGCGACCGCTACAAATACATCAACTATTACGGCTTGTGGGACGCGGACGAACTCTACGACCTGAAGAGTGATCCAAGTGAAACCCGGAATTTGATCGATGAACCGGAGCATCAAAAACTGGCCAAGGAGATGGAGAACCGACTTTACCAAAAGATGACCAGTCTAGGTGGTATGGAGATACCGCTCAACCCGCCCGCTGGCGGCATCAACAATAAACGCCTCCGCAGCCGTGGCGGGGATCATGCTGCCGACATGCCGACGCCGATGGTCGTGGACGAGCCCCTCAATCACGATGCCAACTGAGCCGGTATCTTCCCCCCCATTCTACCAAATAGCCGACCCCGCCAACCAGAATCACAAAAAACCCCCATCTCATGATGCTCCGTCACCTCATAGCCGTATTTCTACTCTCCTGCCACGTAATCTCCGCCGCCGATTTCGATCTGGTCATCTACGGCGGCACGAGCGCCGCAGTGATCGCAGCGGTGCAGGCGAAGAAGATGGGGAAGTCGGTGATCGTGGTTTCGCCGGACAAGCATCTGGGCGGCCTGAGCAGCGGCGGACTCGGATTCAGCGACACCGGCGACAAGTCAGTGATCGGCGGCCTATCGCGGGATTTCTATCATCGCGTGTGGTTGCACTACGACCGACCGGAGGCTTGGATTCAGCAGAAGAAATCCGAATACGGCGGCGTGGGACAGGGGACCCCGGCGATCGACGGAGAAAATCGCACGATGTGGATTTTCGAACCGCATGTGGCGGAACAGATCTTCGAAGAATACGTGAAGGAGTTCAAAATCGAAGTCGTACGCAACGAATGGCTGGACCGCGGCAATGGCGTGAAAATGGAGGGTGATCGCATCGTTTCCATCACCACCTTGAGCGGCAATTCCTATACTGGAAAAATGTTCATCGACGCCACTTACGAAGGCGACCTGATGGCGGCTGCGGGTGTGACCTATCATGTGGGTCGCGAGGCGACGACTGTTTATCACGAAAAATGGAACGGCGTGCAGACTGGTGTCCTGCATCACGACCATCACTTCGGCAAGATGAACATCAGTCCCTATGTGATACCGGGCGATCCGACGAGCGGCGTGCTGCCCCATATAAATCCCGAACATCCGGGCGAATATGGCGCGGGTGACGATAAAGTTCAGGCCTATTGTTTTCGCATGTGTTTGACGAATGATCCCGGGAATCTCATCCCTTTCGCGAAGCCCGAGGGTTATAATCCGAAGGAATACGAACTGCTGGCACGCGTGTTCGAGAAGGGGTGGAAGGGCGTTTTTCAAAAATTCGACCCAATCCCAAATCACAAGACGGACACCAATAACCATGGCCCCTTCAGCTTGGACCACATCGGCGCCAACTGGGACTACCCCGAGGCCAGTTATGAAAAGCGGCGTGAGATCATCGCCGAGCACGAGCGCTATCAGAAAGGCTGGTTGTATTTCGTCGCCAACGATCCGCGGGTGCCCAAGCCGATCCAGGAGAAAATGCGGACTTGGGGACTGCCAAAGGACGAATTCAAGGAGAACGGAAACTGGAGTCATCAGCTCTATATCCGCGAGGCGCGACGCATGACTGGTAGTTATGTCATGACGGAGAATGAACTTCTCAAACGACGTCCTACTCCGGACAGCGTTGGTATGGGAAGCTATGGGATCGATTCACACCACGTCCAACGCTACATTACCCCTGAAGGATTTGTGCAGAATGAGGGTGACATCGGCGTAAAGACAAACGGACCATATGAAATCGCCTACGGCTCATTGGTGCCCAAGAAGGGAGAAGGTTCAAACCTGCTAGTCCCAGTGGCGATGTCTGCCAGTCACATCGCCTACGGTAGCATCCGCATGGAGCCGGTGTTCATGATCCTCGGTCAAAGCGCCGCCACGGCAGCCGTGCTCGCGATGGATGCCGAGATTCCGGTGCAGGATGTGCCCTATGCCAAATTGCGTGAACAAATTCTCAAGGACGGGCAGATCCTCCACCGGAGCGGCCAATGATCACCTTTTCGGGGAGGTTCCCGGTCTGGCCTCCTTGTGTCAGCCGTGGGGAGATTCGGTGGCTTGAAACACTGCGAAGGGTCCACGGGCATCAGGATCTGCTTGAAACGAACCGCCACCGGTGGGATTACTTGGCTCGCCGTCATGCACCTTGCCATCAAATCCCAATTCCGTCGTCTCGCCGACTTCCGCCGACTTGCGGTTTGTCTCATCTTTTCCGCAACCGGTCTTGGTGCCGCGGAACGGCCTAACATCATCTTCATCCTCTGTGATGATCTGGGTTACGGCGACGTCGGAGTCTTCTATCAGAATCAACGGGCGTCGCAGCACGATCCTAAGCTGCCGGCATTCACCACCCCCCAACTCGACTTGATGGCGGCAAACGGCATGATGCTCACCCGGCACTATTGTGCGGCTCCGGTTTGCGCCCCTTCTCGGGCCTCGCTCCTAACGGGGCTCACGCAAGGAAATGCCAACGTCCGCGACAACCAGTTCGACAAGGCTCTGGCAGACACCCATACCCTCGGCAGTGTTCTCAAACAGGCCGGCTACGCCACCGCAGCCATTGGCAAGTGGGGCCTGCAGGGGGGCGGTGAGGAGCCTGTCAAACCGGCCGCCTCGGGACCGGGTGGGAAAAAAGCGACGAAAAGCGCTCGCCCCGCCGCCCCTGCTGAAAGCCTCGCGGCTTGGACCGCTTACCCGACGAAGCGTGGCTTTGATTTCTACTACGGCTATGTGCGTCACAAGGACGGTCACTTCCACTATCCGAAAGAGGATGGCCGCGAAGTCTGGGAAAACGATCGTGAGGTTTCCGCAGATCTCGACCTTTGTTATACGACCGACCTTTTTACCGCCCGGGCAAAAAAATGGATCACGGATCAGTCGCGCGAAAATCCTTCGAAGCCGTTTTTCCTGTATCTCGCCTACGACACCCCCCATGCGAAATTACAAAACCCGCCTTGCGCCTATCCCGCCGGCGGTGGTCTGACTGGTGGTCTTCAATGGACCGGGAAACCCCATGCCATGATCAATACCGCTCAAGGGGAAATGGATACTTGGATGCACCCGCAGATCGCGAACACGGATTGGCCGGACGTTCAGAAGCGCTATGCCAACGGCGTCCGCCGCATTGACGATGGGGTGGGGGATCTGCTGCGTCTGTTAGCCGATCTGAAAATCGCGGACAACACCTTGGTCGTCTTCACTTCCGACAATGGTCCGTCCCAAGAATCCTATCTCAAGGAACCCTACCACCCGACCTTTTTCCGTGGTTTTGGTCCGTTCGATGGGATCAAACGTGATACCATGGAGGGTGGCATGCGGGAGCCGACCATCGTCCGTTGGCCGCGCGGGATCAAAGCCGGAAATTCCAGTGCCGAGCCGTCGGGTCATTGGGATTGGCTGGCAACTTTTGCAGAACTCGCTGGGGTCGCGCCGCCGGCGGCATCCGACGGAGTTTCACTGATGCCCATCCTAACAGGGTTGGGGAAACGTGGCCCCGGTCTGCTCTATAGCGAGTATTTCAATAACGATCGCACTCCGAATTACCCCGAGTTCGAGCCTGCCCACCGGGGCCGCAAGCGCGGCCAGATGCAGGTGGTTTTCGACGGTGGCTACAAAGGAATCCGCTACGATGTCAAATCTGCAGATCAGGATTTTGAAATTTTTGATGTGGTCAAGGATCCGAAGGAATCCGCCAACCTCGCCTCAAAACCCGGCTTTCAGGAGGTGCAGGATCGCATGAAAGCCCGCGTCCTTCAGATTCGCACCCCGGACGCCTCGGCGCCCCGTCCTTATGACTCCGCCTTGGTGCCCGCGCTGTCGACCGCCCCCACCACTCCGCCCGGTGTGGCCTGGTCACTGTTCCAGGGGGAATGGCCATGGATGCCGGATTTCAGAACACTCAACGGTGGACGATCCGGGGTCACAGAATCTATCAGTCTATCAATGGCTCAGGGTGATCAACCGTTCGGGGTTGAATTCGGGACGTATTTCAATGCTCCCGTGGATGGTGATTATACTTTCACCCTCCAATCCGACGGCGGTGCGATGCTGTTCATCCATGACATCCGGTTAATCGATGAACCCAAAACTCCAGTTAGTGGAAGCCTCAAGGGGAGTGTCCGGCTGCGGTCGGGTTGGCATCCGCTGAGACTTCTCTATCGCCGGATTTCGTCCGCTCCTTCGCTCAATCTCTCCGTGAGTGGTGGCAGCGGCGGTGACATCGTGCTTGATCAAACCAATCTCCGTCAGATGACCGGTTCCAAGTGAACCGTCTTTTTCATTCACTCTGAAGTTTCTGCAATCGCGCCGCCAAGGCATCGATGGTTTCGGTGGAATGCGCGGCGGAAATACTGATTCTCAATCGGGCCGTGCCGCGCGGGACCGTGGGGAAACGAATGGCGGGAACGAGAAACCCTTCGTTTTCCAACGCAGAGGCGGCAGCGATTGCGGCTTCGTTAGAGCCGAGGATTTTCGGAATGATAGGCGTGCCACGCGCAGAAAGCCGGGCGATGTTTTGTTGGAGTTTTTCCCGCAGATGCCGACCTTCCGCGGAGCGAATGAGGGCCAACGCTGCAATGGCGGCGTGTGCCAGTGCCGGGGGCGGGGCAGTGGAGTAAATGAAACTCCGCGCCCGGTTGGTGAGGAGGTCGATCCATGCGCGTGAGGCGGCCAGGTAGCCGCCTGATAGACCGGCGGCCTTGCTCAGCGTGCCCATCTGGAAGGTGATGCGCTGTTGAAGATTCTCGCGCTCGGCGAGGCCCATGCCATGTCCGCCGAGCACGCCGAAGCCGTGAGCCTCGTCGAGCAGGAGCAGGGCGTCGTGGGTTTCGGTTAGTTCGACGATTTCGCGCAACGGGCAGAGGTCGCCGTCCATGCTGAAGACGGATTCCGTGGCGACGAGGATGCGGGCTGTCGGGGCTTTGGCGCGGGTGGAAACGAGGAGCCGTTCGAGTTTGCCGAGATCGTTGTGGGGAAAGACGCGAAGGGTCGCTCCTGAGAGGCGGGCGGCATCGACGAGGCAGGCGTGGGAAAGCTTGTCGAGGAAGACGAAATCCGATTTTCCGACCACGGCGGGGACCACGCCGAGCGAGGTGGCGAAGCCGGAAGTGAAGGTCAGGGCAGCTTCGGTTTGTTTCGCTTCGGCGAGGGCGATTTCCAACAGCAGATGGGGCGGCAGGGTGCCACAAACGAGGCGGGAGGCTGCGGCACCGGCGCCAAAGCGTTGGACCCCTTCGATGAGCGCGGCTTCGATTTCAGCATGCCGGGCGAGGCCGAGGTAATCGTTGGCGGCGAAGTTCCACAAGGCACGACCTTCGCGGATGACGCGGACCCCGGTGGGCGAGTCCAGCGGGCGGAGTTCCCGCAAGAGGCC
>JBBQDJ010000230.1:0-6507 GCA_038319595.1 Verrucomicrobiales bacterium | reverse complement strand
ACGGTGGAAAGTTCGTGGGCGCGGCCATACGATTTCGAAACGCCGGAGAGTTCAAGAATGGGGCTCATAGGTCGGATAGCGCTCGCATCAAGCCGATCGGAAACGGCCCTCGATCAGGCTCATGGCCCGATCCAGAATGTAACCAATGACGCCGATGGTGAGAATGGATAGAATGATATGGGCGTAGCTATTAGCGTTGTATTGCTGCCACAGGAAACCACCCACTCCGGGTTTCCCGATCAGCATTTCAACGGCGACGATCACCAGCCATGCGATCCCGAGAGAGAGGCGGAAACCGGTGAACATGTAGGGCAGGGCGGACGGGATCAGGATTTTGAATAGGGTCTTCGTTTTCGAGAGCTTGAGGACTTTGGCCACGTTTAGATAGTCCTGCGGCACCGCCCTGACACCGACGGCGGTGTTTAAAACTGTGGGCCACATCGCACAGATGGCGATGGTGAAGAGAGCCGCGGCATCGGAGGTTCCGAAACTGGTGCGGCCGCTCGCGTCGGCGATTCTCAGGCCGCTGAACAACACCATACCGAGCGGTAGCCATGCGAGAGGCGAGACGGGCCGGAGGATTTGGATAATCGGATCGAAGGCCCGGGTGAAATTTTTAGAGAGCCCTAGCAGGAATCCGATGGGGGTTCCTAGCAGAAGCGCGATTGCATAGCCTTGGGCGACCAGCTTGAGAGAGAGCCATGCGAAGCGGAGAATGCCCTGATCGAGTTCGCCGCGCTTGGCGAACGGTTCGACGATGTAAGGCTTGCTGGCGGTCCATGTCTCAGAAGGTGATGGCAGGTTCTTTGAGAGCCCAAAGCGCTCAGTCTTGGTCACCTTGTCGCCCCAGTCGTCCACCGAGACGGTGGTCTTGCCATGGCCGGCGATGATGGCCCATCCGCCAAGACAGATGAGCAGCGCAATGGCCGGCAGAAGAATGGCGTCGAGCTTGAGTTGATAGAAAAATTTCATGGTGAGCGAAAGGGAAAAGAAGGAAGGAGTTGATTTGCTCCTCCCCCATGGTCTATGAGTCAGCCTTTGAGGGTCTTGACGGCGAATGATTTGGCATAGGCCTCCATGTCTCCGGCGGGATCAAAGACTGAACCGTCAAAGAGGGTTTCCTTCTCCATGTTGGCAGCGCCTTGGGTGTAGCCAATTTCTTTCATCGCCTCTTCGTAGATGTCGCCGCGCATGACTTGTTTGGCGATGCCTTCGTAGTCAGGTGCGCCGTCGGTGAAGCCCCAGCGACGGAGTTGGGTGATCCACCACTTGCCGTATTTGAGTTGAGGATAGTTGCAGTTGCGCTCGCTGAAGATCATGTAGTTCGGATCGCGGATTTTGCGACCGTCACCCATGTCGTATTTGCCCTGGAGACGGGGCAGGATGGCTTCCGGCGGGCAGTTAATATAGGTTGGCGCGCTAACAATTTTCGCCTGTTCCGGGCGGTTTTCCATCACGTCGAGCCAGACGCTGGCTTCATGGAGCGCCTTGAGGATGGCCTTGACGGTTTTGGGGTTCTTGGCGGCGAATTCCTCGGTGAAGGCACAGACTTTCTCCGGATGATCCTTCCAGATATCTTGGGTATTGATGGCAGTGAAGCCGATCTCATCTTTAATGGTCTTGGCGTTCCACGGCTCTCCCACACAGAAACCATCCATTTTTCCGACCTGCATGTTAGCCACCATCTGAGGCGGTGGAATCGTAATTAGGGAAATGTCGGAACTGCCGCCGGAGGCGTCACCGGGATTGATGCCGCCGGCAGCCAGCCAATAGCGGAGCCACATGGCGTGGGTGCCCGGCGGGAAGGTCATGGCGAACTGCATGGGAGTGCCCGATGCTTTGGCGGCGTCAACGAATGGCTTGAGTGCTTTTGGATCGGCTGCGACCTTGCCCTTGAGGGAGTTGGAAAGACTGATCGACTGGCCGTTGCGATTGAGAATCCATGGCGCGATCATCGGCTTCTTCGGTGCACCGCCGAGGCCCATGGTGGAGGCGATGGGCATGCCAAGAAGCATGTGGGTCGCCTGGATGTCGCCGTTGGCGAGTGAGTCACGGATGGCCGCCCAACTCGCACCCTTGGTGACCGTGGAGCTGATGCCGTATTTCTTGAAGAGTCCCTTCTCGTGGGCGATCACGATGGGCGAGCAGTCCGTTAAGGCGATGATGCCGAAATTGACATTCGGAGCCTCGGGGGCGTCGCTAGCGGTCTGGGCGCCCAGCCAGCCGGCAGGTAGACCGGATGCGAGCAGTCCGAGGGCGGTGGTCTTGGTGGTGGCGGAAAGAAAATTCCGACGGGATAATGTTGGTGGTGTTTCCATGTTCGAGCTTGGTGTCGCCCTTTGGTAGAGCTTCATGGATGCCAAGTCGGATTTCAACGGATCAGCGGCGGAGATGCCGCTTCATCGGAAGAATGAGGAATGCTCATGTGTGCGCCGGCATAGAGGGCGGCGGCATGGTAAAGATCCTCGCGATAAATGCGGGACAAGGATCCGCAGGTCACATCCGGGAGAATCCCGATAGCGCGCAAACCCGCCAGCACCCACGAGGCTTTTTCGACGGTCGGGCAGTTGACCGATTCACCATGGAACACGTGAAACCCGGGAGCGTGGATCGTGCTGACGCCAGTTTTGAAGTGACCGTTGAAACTGTTTCGCAGGACCTCCTTGGAAGCACCCGTGTATTGCTTCATCGCAAGGATCGAAACCACGTCATCCACATTGGCGGGATCCTGACAGAACCTGCATGCATCCAGCAGCGCGGCGGCCAAAGCGATGGATTCCTCCTTCCTCTCCCGCAGGAATTTTCCCGATACGAGCAGCACCTTTTCCGGATGCCCATGGGATAGATCCGCTGAAATCGCCGGACTCCAACCGGTGCCTTCGAGAATGGCCTCCGAGTTCCACGGCTCGCCGACGCAATAGCCGTCAATGTGTCCGGCCTTGAGATGCCGTGGCATCAGCGGCGGTGGCAGGAAAATGATCTCGACGTCCGACGGGACCGAGAGGCCATGACGCTTCAACCACTGATAGAGAAGAATGTGATGCGATGAAAACCGGTGTGTCGCGGCCAGGGTGAAGGGTCTGTCCTTCTTCCATGAGTTGGTCAGGAACGTCTGCAATCCCTCACCCTTGCCGATGTCCGACGACTTCAGATTGCTTGACAGCGTGATCGCATTTCCGTGCAGGTTCAGGATCAAGGGTACGGCGATTTCACAACGCAATTCGCTGAAGCCCATCCCGAGGGCAAACGCGATTCCGGCGATGGACTGCGCAGCGTCCAGATCTCCGTAAAACATCCGGTCTCTAACACTGGCCCAGCCGAGTTCGCGCGACAGCACCACATTCAACCCGTAGCGCTCGAAGATTCCCGTTTCCATGGCGACGGCGATTGGGGCACAGTCACTCAACGGCACATATCCGAGACGTAATTGGGCAGTGTTGGTTCGTCGGCTTCCCTGATCAGTCATCAGGCATGGCATAAGCGCGTGGAGTGCCAAAGGTGATAAATTGGCACAAGCCCTGCTCATTTGTCATAAGCTTTCAATGAGGGCATTTCATTCAAATGGATTGGGTTCCGGACTTGCGGCAGTTAAGGGCTTTTGTGGCCGTGGTGGAGGAGGGGAGTTTCACCCTTGCAGCTCGCCGTATTTTCGTGACCCAGTCGGCGGTGAGTCATTCATTACGAACGCTGGAGGAGCAGCTTTCTTGTCGCTTGCTGGACCGCACGGGCAAGCGGGTGGGGGTCACGGCGGAAGGTGAATTGCTGCTCAAGCGTTGCAAGCGGGTGATCTTCGAACTTGAACAGGCAGGCCGCGATCTCGACGGATTGCGACGGTGGGGTCAGACACGGATCCGGATTGGAGCCCCACACAGCCTTTGCCATTTTTTAATTCCTTCCGTGCTGCGTGAGTTCCGTGATTGTTTTCCTCGCTGCGAACCAGTGATCGAAGCCAACGACACGATGGTTCTTCTGGACCGCTTGGCCGGGGCAGAACTTGACCTCGTCGTGGGGCTGAAGCCGCGCGGGAAAAGTGATGAAGGTTATCGTCCGATGTTCAATGACCGCTTGGCTTTTGTCGTCTCACCGTTCCATCCGTGGGCGGTTGACAGCTCGCGGGTGGTTGAAACCATCAATGACCATCAATTTATCATCTACGCGAAAGCCACGGAGACTCATCGGCTCATCGAGGAATGGATTGAACAGAAGGGGGGGCGCGGAAAGAAGCCGTTGGTCCTCGGAGACATGCAGGCGATCAAGGAAATGGCCAAACTCGGCATCGGCGTCGGCGTGGTCGCGCCGTGGGTGGCCGCCCGTGAAATTGATGAGGGCAGTTTGAGGGTGGTGGCTATCGATGAACCCGGAATCGAACGCGAGTGGGGGGTCTTTCATTCTCCGAAGCGTGAGCCAAGCCTGGTGGAAGAAGCGTTCATCGGACTTTGTGAAATGGCCTTTGCTGCCATGCCAGCAACACTGGCCGACCAATGACAACGGGCCGTTTCCAATAGTGGAAACGACCCGCTGAATTGCAACAACCGACGACCAACCGTCAGAAGGTATAGTTCAACTCGACCGTGATCCGTTCGGTCGTAGGAACGGCGGCACCTGCTCCGCCACCGGTGTAAGCATCGCCTTCGGATTCGAAGTGAGCGAAAGTGGAGATCGCCGTGAAGTTGTCATCAAACTTTTTGGTGATCACGGAATCGAATTCCCAGCCATACCCCGTGGAGATGGTGTTGTCACCGAGCGCGTGGACGACGTTGGACCATTTCATGCCGAAAAAGATCGGTAAGGTATAGCCTAGGTAAAGGTCGGTTAGTCCGTTCTGCGCTCCCGAGATCCGGCCAGCGTCGGTTCCATCCGCCAAGCCGTTGAAGGCGTGAGCCGTGGCAAGCGGGGTCTTGAATCCCTGGCCGAGATTCTCCAATCCGAGCATCAGGGATTGTTTGCCGAAAGTTTTCGTCGCCGTGATATGGGTGTAATAGGCGTCCTCGTCCCCGAGCAGGCCGGCTTGGTCCTGATAGGCCACCTCACCGTAAAGGGCGATGCCTCCTAGCGTTCCTTTGGCACTGAGGCCGAAGGTGTTGTTATCCCAAGCCCCCAGCTCCTGAAAGTTCATGATATAGGCGTAGGCTCCAAGGGTGGCTCCTTCGATGCCGGTGTAGGAAGCATTGAATAAATTGACGTCAGCATCGACATATTCAAAATTCTGGACAATGGCCTCGGAGCCGAAAATTCGGTTCACTTGGCCGATATAGGCATAGTTGAGCGTGAGCTTGTCGACCGAGGTGTTCGTCAGCGAGATCCCGTCATAGGTTTGTTCATTCTGCCGCCATCCCACGTTACCGATGAATGCGGAATTATCATAAATGATGCGCTGCCGACCCACCCTGGCCGTGGTGTCGAATCCGGTGTATTGGAGATAGGCTTGATTGAGTTCATTGGTCTCCGGATCTGCAATCAGGGAGTTGTTCGGATCGAAAGGGTCGGCGCCGACGGCTCCGCCATTATAGTCATCACCGACGGCTTGGCTGAATTCGCCTTCGACCAGAATACTGAATCCGTTCCAATCCTGGGTTTTCAAGCCGAGCCGCTCGCGGACGGTGAATGCATTGGATTGGTCGAAGCCATCCACATCGGCAAATTCATAGCGAGCGCGGATGTCGATGACGGGCTTAATCCACGGCTCGGGCTTGGGAGCTAAAGTCATTTCGAGGTCAGGACTTCCCGCATGAAGCAGGGCGGCGGTGGATAAATAGATGACGATATTCTTTTTCATGGTGGATGGTGTTAGGAAGGAGCGATTGAATGCTCTTGCTATCACCATGAAGCGTGTCGCTTGCCATTCTCGCCGCTCCGCGTAGCTGCGCCATGAAGTGTATTCCATCATCTCATGAGGGGAAGTCATGGACAGGTGGACCATCGGATCGACCATCGCGCTTTGGGTCAAACAGACGGACTGCAACCGCGCATGCTTTGTAATTCGGCTGGCGGGAGTGTGGATCGAAGGACGGATGGGTGAGGAGGTTTACCTCCGGATAGTGCATAGGGAGAAAAATCTGCCCAGGTTGCACCGTCGGGGCAATGTAAGCGGCCACCCGGATTTCACCTCGGCGCGACTTGATGACCACGATTGAATCGCTTTTCACTCCCAGTTCTTTGGCATCGTCCGGATGGATCTCGACGTAGGCGCGTGGCGGAGCCATACGCTCAAGGAGTTTTGATTTTCCGGTCCGGGTCAGCGTGTGCCATTGACTGCTGGTGCCGCGGCCTGTTAGGAGAGTGAAGGGGAATTCGGCATCAGTCGGCTCTGGATTCGGCGAGGGCGCGGTGAAAAGGATCTGGGCTTTTCCTCCCACGGTGAAGAATTTTCCTTCTGAGAAAAGCCGCCTTTCCTGGGCGATGCTTTCCAAACCGGCTGGGCATGGCCATTGGATGCCTCCCTCCTGATCGAGATGGTGGTAATCCCTGATGCCAGTGATATCGCAAGGACGAGCGACCGTTAGATCG
>JBBQDJ010000229.1:0-6516 GCA_038319595.1 Verrucomicrobiales bacterium | reverse complement strand
ATCACGATCCGTGGACACGCGGTTCGGTTCAGCTCCGGCAGCCAGCAGTTTTTCCATGATTTCGAGATTCTCAAGGTACTCGGAAGCCACAGCGAAATGCAGCGGGGTGAGTCCGTAATCAGGATTCGGAACATCGGGCTTCGCGCCGTGCTCCAACAGCCAAGTGGCAGACTCGAAATTGTTCACGCAAATCATCTTGTGAAGCGCGGTGCCAACACCCATATCCATATTGCCCCGCTTCATCTCGCCCATCTCATTGAGGTCCACGCCGTGCTTGAGCAGAAGCTCGGCTTCGACAAATCGCCTATCAATAAGCGCTGTTCTGAGATCGCCGGAATGAGGACGGATACCTTTTTCCAGACGATACTCTAGCACGGCGCTGCGGCCGGAATCCGTCGCCTCTTCTATCGCATCCTGGCCGACATCATCCGGGACGGGCGCATTGGTCGCCAGCAACTGCTTGACGATTGCCAAGTTTCCATTTTGAACGGCATTATTGATTGCCATACCTGCGAATGGATTGGCACCTGAGGTGAGGAGAAATGCGATGGCTTTCTGAAACCCGGAGTCCACAGCTAAATCCAATGTGTCCGGATCACGGAGCACATCCGGAGAAGTCTTGGCAAGCGCCTGGAGGCGGGCAAGTTCCAGCGCCTCCGCATCAACGGCAACCGTAGCACCCGCTTCTGGCACTTTTCCTCCCAGCGCGGCGAGGTTTTCCCGGGCGAGTTTGGTTTCGGTGGCCGCGCCGGGGAATTCGGATAGCAGCTGCTGATAGAGTTTGATCGCGTCGTCCTTGCGATCCTGTTTCCGGCGGACTTCGGCGAGGCGATAGAGTGCCGCCGCGGCGAAATCGCGCTGCCCGGCGTAGCGGGTGAGGAGTTGTTCGTATTGTTTCGCGGCAGCTTCGGGATCACGGCTGACTTCCTCGGCGAAGAGGCCGTCGCGCAACAAGTCCCGCAATGGCGGCTCCTCGGCACCCACGGAGGCCGTCAACCAAACGGCGGCTGGGATCATCCACCAAAAATTTCGGGCAAAAGGTTTCGTCTGCATGGCAGTGATTCAATCCATTTCTCCAACAGGAATTGTCATGGAATCGTCATGGATTCCATGAAATTTGTCCGACGGGGTCGGATGGGGGAAATTTTAGATGGTGGTCGGGCTTGGAACTCTCATGCCGGTGGGAGAAGTGAGGGGCATGGACGTCTCGTCCATGCTGTCAGTTTAAGAATTTTGACCCGCAAGATGGACGCAGATAAACGCAGTTGAAAACCCAAAAACATCCCTCTTTATCTGCGTTCATCCGCGTCCATCTGCGGTTCAATTCTTCCCTCTTCATGTTTAAACTGACAGGATTGCACGTCTCGCCGATGCGCGGGGACGAGACGTCCCCGCCCCCTAGTGAGCGTCAGAGCTATCGAATTTCCCGAGTCACCCGGGCGCGAATCACTCCTTTTTCACCGGGACGACCAAGGCCATGCCTTTAAGCAAACGACAGAATTCCTTCTTCTGGAAAACCTGCAGGGTCCCCTCACCTTTCGGATCGCCTTGGGTGGTTTTGAATTCCACTTCGTAACGGTCGAGCCGGACGATGCGGATGAAACGATCTCCCTTTTGGTAGATCTGGTCCTGGAAAAGTCTCATGGCTCGGGGTGAATTCAGCGGTTGGAAACCGCCGCCACGGGAGAGAAAGTAGCCTCACTAGGGCTCGAACCTAGAATAACAGAATCAAAATCTGCGGTGTTACCATTAAACTATGAGGCTATTTGCTGCAACCTTCCGGTCTGCCGCGGGCGGAAAGTAAACCGGCGTCTGCGGGTTTGGCAACTCGGAAAATCACTCGGAAAATCATTCCTGGACGCGGCGCTCAATCGCCTGCGACCCGGGCGAGGATCCAGAGCAGATCCGAAAGCCGGTTGAAGAACAAGCGGACCACCTCGGGAACGGGTTCGCCGGATTCGTGGAGGGCGAGCACGCTTCTTTCGGCACGGCGGGCGACGGCTCTGGAAAAATCGAGTCCAGCGCGGGCGAGCGAGCCTTCCGCGCCCGGGCGCGCCCAACCAGTGAACTTGATGCCCCGGGCCTCGTATTGATGGGCCTCAGCGGTGACCCAGTCGAGGTCGGCCTGGGTGAGCGCGGCGTAGTTTTTCTCGACGTAGCGCGCCTCATCCTCCGGCAAATAGGCGAGTTGTCCCATCAAGCCGACGAGGCGTTCTTGAAGGCCGTCGATCAGGGTGATCCACTCGACCTCATGGGCCGCGGCGCGGGCGAGACCGAGGGCGGCGTTGAGTTCATCGACATTTCCAAGGGCCTCGATGCGCAGGGAGGTTTTCGCAATGCGTTTGCCAAACAACAGGTCGGTGTCGCCGGAATCGCCCCGGCCAGTGATGATGCTCATGGGGAAATTTTAGGGCGGCGAGAAATCAATGTCCATCCGCGTTCCAGTCGGTTAAGCCTATTCGGTAAAGTAACAAGGTGCGGAAAAGAGCCAATCACCGACCCCGATGAAAAAGCCACTCATCCTGATTTCATTCTCGTTCCTCGGAATCCACTGCGTGCCTGCAAGCGCCCAGGAAAACGGCATCATCCCGAAGTTGGAAAAAATCGTAGTCGCGCCCTTTGCCAGCGCGAGTCCGGAACAAGAAGCTGAAATCCGGAAACTGATAGAAGATTTTGCGATTACCGAAAAAGAAAATCAGGCCATGGTGGCGGAAGAGGATCGTTATGAAAAAGCGCAAGCCGAAGCCCAACAGAAAGCAGAAAAGGAAGCGGCTTCAAACAAGGAAGCGGTTTCAAATCCTGATCCATTCTCAAACGCGAACCTGCCTCCCCGCTTATACGAAACTCCTCCCAATGCTTTAAACGAACTGCAAGGCTACGCAAAGATCCGAGTCGAAGCATTCAAACGACTCACCGCATTCAACGGTCTTGCATTTCTGCTCATCGCCGCTCACCTCGATGACAAACGACCGTCATCGATGCACTGGAATCACACATTGGTGAAGACGGTGGGAGGCATGTGCTATCGCGTGATCCATGATCAGTTGACGGAGTTTCCAGCGGGCTATTCCGAATACGGCTATCAGCGCACGGGGCGCGACGGAAAGGGTCACGTCAAACCCTACTGGGCGGGCACTCCCTACGATGCGGCCGATGGCTTGGAAAATTGGCTCCAGCAGAACGAAAACCTCTCCTACTTCGAAAAACGGATCAAATGCCTCAACTGGCTGCTAGATGAGGAGAAAAAAATCGGGGTGATCGATCCCCAAGGTTATTACGTCCACATCCTGCCCCTTGAACGGGAGATTCTGGAACTGAAAGCTGAAGCCGGTGACGATGTGACGAACGAACTGGCCCGCGTGCGAGAACAGTCGAAAACGAAACCCGCCGATCAGATCCCCAAGGAATTGCTGCCCGCCGGCCCGCTGCCGGAGATTGAGGAACAACACTCACTTCAGGAAACCTCCGCCCTGCTCAAATCATGCGCCGATGGTCATACGACATTGAAGGATATTCCGATTCTTTACGGCACTTTCCCTATCCAGACCAAGGATCCGGCGGATTGGAATGACGAGGACAAGGCTCTCGCGGCGCGCAGGGACGCTGGAGAAGTCATCCTCGGAGGCGAAGTGGATTCTGCCAGAGACCCCCGTTTCCAGACCTCCTGCCTGACCTGCGGATACCGTTACAAAACCCTAGCAGTTCCCGACATCGGAGCGAACTGGATCAAGGACGGACATCAGTTCTCGGACTTCACCTCACCCTTTTCGCAAACAGCCCGGTCATTGCCGTTTGCCGGAATGGCGAACGCCGATTTCTCCGTCGAGATGAACAAGAAAAAACTTGTGGTTTCCGAGACGATTGAGATCTCCATCCCCGCAAACAAGAAAGACGAGCTTGTCGCGAAGATTGAAAAATGGATCGATGAAAATCGCTTCAAGCGTTCATTACTCCACATCGAAACGCCGCAATTTCCCCGACTGGACGAACAATCCGTGGAGGATGACACAGCGTGGTTTTACATCGAAGTTCATACGGATTCTGGTAGTGCGACGACATGCATCCGCTTCTATCTGTGGAGAAGTGATAAGTGAGTTCCTAAAAAAGGGGCCGACTCCGACCGCATCAGCCTGTCGTTGAAAAAATCAATGTCCATCCGCGTTCATCCGTGTTTCATCCGTGGCGTCCATGAAACTTGCGAAGCTCGGCGATGGCCCGGAAATTTTCCACACGATCCAAGGCGAAGGCGTCTCGGTGGGTGCACCCGCCGTTTTCATCCGGGCATCGCGCTGCAACCTCCACTGCGTCTGGTGCGACACCGACCACACGTGGAATTTCGAAGGAACGCCGTGGCCGCACGAGAAGGATGTGGTGCCGGGATATATCAAACATCGCAAGGCGGACGTGACCTTCGAGATCGATCCGCTCGATGCAGCGAAGCGCGTGATGGCGTTCGGTTGCGGCCGGACGGTGATCACCGGCGGCGAGCCGTTGCTTCAGGAAGAGGCGTTCTTGAAGTTGATCGATTTCATCCGAGAGAATGAACCGGGGCATCAATTCGAGGTGGAAACCAATGGCACGCGCATCCCTTCGCCGGCTTTTCATGAGGCGGTCAACCAGTTCAATGTTTCGCCGAAGCTCTCCAACGCGGGCATGCCGGAATCGCTGCGGCTGAATGCGGAGGCGCTCGGATTTTTCACCCGCTCACCGAAGGCGTGGTTTAAATTTGTGGTGGCGGAACCTGCCGATCTGCTAGAAATCGAGCAGTTGCGAGAGGCTCACGGAATCCCGGTTTCCCGAATCCTGCTGATGCCCGAGGGCCGGACTTCGGCGGAGCTGGACAAGAGCGCAGGCTGGCTGGCGGATCTCTGCCGCGAACGGGGATTTCGCTTCTGCGACCGGCTTCACATCCGGCTCTGGGGCGACAAGCGGGGGGTCTAATTTCCCCAACCTTAATTTTTGATGAAGATTCGCAACTTTCGCTGCGGTATTGGGTTCTAGCCGTTGTAAAACGACAATAAATCATGAATCGCGAGCCATTTGAAACCGACGACTCTTGGGAATCCGATGCTGTTTGGAAGCTTCTGGACCAAGCTCCGCCACAAAAGGCGGGTGCGCGATTCGTCGAAAACACGCTCCGCGCGGCCCGGCTCACTGCCGAGATCAAGCCATGGTGGAGTCGCTTATTTTCCCCTGTCCCCCTCGCAGGCATCGCCGGAGCCACTGCTGCCTTGGTGTTCACGTTGATCGGTCCTACCCAGGAGTCGGCACGCACCTTGGCGGCGGTGGATTCCCAGCAGGCCTTCGCGATTCAAGAAATCGCCGAGACCGAGACGCTCATCGCCGCAGCGGGTCAATTGGAAAATTTCAGCGACACCGAGCTGGTCAGTCTGATCGGATTTTAAGCGCTTCCCGAGAGGGTTTGGATCGGCCAGTTTCCCGGCGTGAAACGTGGTTTGATTTTCGATCTGGATGGGACGTTGGTGGACTCGCTGCAAGGGATCGGAGGCTCCCTGAATCATGCTCTAACGGCGGCTGGACTTCCGACTCACCCGCTTTCCGCAGTGCGTGGTTTCATCGGAAATGGGGCGCGCGTCTTGATCCAACGGGCGGCTCCAACCGGATCGGATGAAAGCCGGATCGAATCCTTGGAACAGGCGTTCAAGGCGCATTACGACCTCCACTGGCCCTCGGGCACCACGCCTTACGACGGCATTCTGACTCTGCTGGAAACCCTGCAAAAGCGCGGCTACCCGCTCGCCGTCCTCTCGAACAAACCTCACCCGTTCACGGTGGATATGGTTTCACGGCTTTTCCCAACGATCCAGTTTACCAGCATCCTCGGACAACGAAACGGCATCGCCCACAAGCCGGATCCGGCCGGAGCCATCGAGATCGCCGGGGATTTCGGGCTGAATCCTGCGGATTGTGTCATCATCGGGGATTCGACGATGGACATCGAGACTGCCCACAACGCGGGGATGGATTCGATCGCGGTCACCTGGGGATTTCATGACCGGGAACGCCTCACCGAGTCGGAGCCGGGAAAAATCGTGGAAAATCCGGCGGAAATTACCGCCATTTTTCCCTGAATCCTTGAGGTTGCGCGTCGGGCCGGAATGCCTCATGAACGGCAGCCATGACGGGTCGGGAAATTCGAGAAGCGCTGGATCAGGCCGGGGTGCTGCCCAGCAAGCAGCTCGGGCAAAATTTCCTCATCGATCCGAACATGGCGCGATGGATCGTCTCGCAGTTAGAAATTTCCGCAAACGATGCGGTCGTCGAAGTGGGGCCAGGGACCGGCTCGCTGAGTATGCACCTCGTCGGCAAAGTCCGGAAGCTGATCCTTATCGAATTCGACGCCCGGCTCGCGGCGGCGCTGAAGGAGAAATTCAATGCTGAGCCCAGCGTGGAAGTCCATCACGCGGATGGAGTGAAATTCGACGGCCGGACGCTCTTCAAACACCGCCCGTTGAAATTTCTCGGAAACCTCCCCTACTCCTGCGGCGGAGCGAT
>JBBQDJ010000228.1:0-6536 GCA_038319595.1 Verrucomicrobiales bacterium | reverse complement strand
TGGGTTTGGCAGTTGGCTGGAAGAAATTGAAATGGATTGAGAGGAATCGCAAGGGCAAATGTCAATACATCGCAATTACCTTCAGTTTTTATTCGGAGGAAATTTGCCGCCATTGGGACCGCATGTCCAGAGCCAAGCCGGGCCGACCATTTCGCGGATATTCTTGCGGCTGGCCACCCATCCCAACAATTCCTTGGCCAAGGAGGGATCCGCCACCAACGAGGCAGGATCACCTTCACGCCGTGGTCCGTATTTCACTGGCACGGTCTTGCCAGTGATCTCCTCGACGGCGGAAATGATTTCCTTCACGGAAACTCCGACGCCGGTTCCCAGATTGCAGCGGACGGATTTCCCGCCTCCCGCCAAATGGTCGAGGGCACGGGCATGCGCATCGGCCAAGTCCTCGACGTGGATGTAGTCGCGAATGCAGGTGCCGTCCGGAGTGTCGTAGTCGGTGCCAAACACTTCGAGGTGATCGATTTCTCCAGTGACGGCCATCATCACCCGTGGAATGAGGTGGGTTTCCGGATGGTGATCTTCGCCGATCAAGCCGTCCGGCGAGCAACCACTGGCATTGAAGTAGCGCAAGCAGGCACTGCGCAACCCCCAAGCCGTGTCGCAGTCCGCAAGAATGTGCTCCACCATCAGCTTGCTCATGCCGTAAGGATTGATGGGCTTTTGTGCGTTTGCTTCCGTGATCGGCAGTTGGTCCGGCACCCCGTAAGTGGCGCAGGTGGACGAGAAAACGAAGACCTGGCAGCCAAATTCCTGCATCACCTGCAGCAGCTTGATCGGTTCTGCGGTGTTGTTTTGGTAATACTTCAGGGGATTGGTCACCGATTCACCGACATACGCGTAGGCCGCGAAATGAATCACCGCGCCGAATTGATATTTGGCGAAAAGGGAGCGAACCAGAGGCTGATCACCCACATCGCCCACCACGAGTTCAACTCCCGGGTCAACGATTGCTTGGTCGTGCCCGAAGACCAGATTGTCGAGCACCACGATTTTCCTCCCTTGGCCAGCGAGAAGACGGACGGTGTGGGAGCCAATATAACCGGCTCCTCCGGTAACTAGAATCGGTGCGCTGGGTGGATTCATGATTTCGATGGCCAAGGAAACCGGAGAAACCCTGCCACTGTCAACTCATGGTGGCGGGAGCCGCGAGATTCATGCAAAATCCATTCGAATAGGATACAGTCCTGTGCTGTCTTAGGCCCATGAAGAAAACTCTTCGCCTATTGGCCGGTGCCGCAGTGGGAGCTGTGGTATCCATGGGGTTCACCTCCTGTTACTATGACCCCAACTACTCGTCTGCGACGGTGGGAGGCACCTACAGCTCAGGCTCCGGCTCGGGCTACAGCGCGGGCTACGGCCAAGGCTATGGCTACGGCGGGAGCGGCTTTTCCACCTCGCTGTTCGTGAGCACCGGAAACCCACAGTGGGGATATGATCCCCGCTGCTACAGCTACTACGACTACCGCCGCCGCTGCTACTACGATCCGTATTTGAACGGCTATTACCCCGTCGGCTATCGCCCGCCGATTGTTTATGGTGTTCCGCATCCCTATGGATGGCGTGCCGGCGGTGGCTACATCCGGCCTCCGGTTTACGTCCAGAATGTGACCGTGAGAAACTATCAAAACCGTGCCGTGGCCTATCAGGGTACGAATTACGGATGGGCCAAGCAGGTGCGTCAGCAACCGGCAAGCCAAGGACGGGTGACTGGATCGCATTCCTCCTCGGGCTCCCAGAATAGTAACTACAATTCCAACAGCCGCCCCAACACCGGCACGCGTTCGTCCGGAGGCTCTTCCTCCAACAACAGCCCGCAGAAATCCGGATACACGCAGAGTACCCGTGAAAATTCAAAGCCAACGGGCAACGAACAACGGGGCCAACTGCCTTCAAGATACAACACGCCGGTCAAGACATCCGACCAAAAGCCCGCGCAGGCCCAACAAAATGGGGGCGGCCGCCAACAAGGCCAATACTCCAAAAATACGAATCAAAACCCGGGTAAGGGTAACGGAAATGGAAACGGAAACGGAAACGGAAACGGAAAGGGTAATGGCCAAGGAAAAGCCAAGGAACGCGGCGATGAGGAAAAGAAGCGATCTAACAACCGCTTCTAATCCATCAGTTCAATCCGACCGATGAGACCCGATCGCCTCCCGCCGCTCCCTTTCGCGGCGGAGGCGATCCAAGGTGATGCGGGGCCGCAAAATCCAGCGGCCCACCAGCCAACCGGCCAAGCCACCGCCGAAATGACAGGCGTGTCCCATCTCAAATCCGATTCCCAGACCGTAATCGACGAGACTTTTGCCAAGAGCTGAAAAGCCCGGAATGCCCAACGCGGGATCCATCAACGCGAGGATCAAGGCCGCCATCATAATACCAAGTCCCAAGCTCCGGCCGGATACGGGCAGCGGCATCATCCGCGATTGCGGTGACAAGGTGGTGAGAAGCAACATCAGGGCCATGCCACCTCCGGAAATCCCAACCAACAATCCAGATGCCAACATCAAATGGCCGATCCCGCCGCTGATCACACCGGCCAGCACCGTGAGCATCACAACTTTGCGACCCGCCATGTGCTCGATCCGCGAGCCGATGAGTAGAATGAAAACCGCATTCAGGCCGACATGCCACCAACCGCCGTGGAGGAAACCGTAGGTGACGATCTGCCAGATTTTTCCTGATAGAAATTCCTGCTGCGAGAGGCCGAAGGTTTCATACCACGACCAGGCAGGCTGACGATCCCGACCGCCGACGAAAGTGATCAACGCCTCAATGGCCAGAATGACCACCGCAAAACTCCAGGTCACCGGCGAGCTGCCGAGCTGGCGCAGATTCCGCGCAGCATTGGAAAAGGGCACACCGGACGAAGTCATGACGGTGCGCGGTTAGATTCGGGAATGGGCAGTGAAATCAGATCACTCCACCACTTGGGCACGAGGCTCACGGCGGGCCACGTCTTCCGCCCCGGCGCTGGTCACGAATGGACCACCTTCCATCGGAGCCACTCCGGTGAACGCCACATCCGGCATGTCGGTGGGACGACCGGCGAGCGGGAAATCCTTCCGCAGCGGAAAAAACGGATAGCCTTCCCACATCAGAATGCGCTTCATGTTAGGGTGACCACTGAAGGGAATTCCCATCATGTCCCAGACCTCACGTTCGTGCCAATCCGCACCGACCCAGAGATCGGTCATCGACGGCACGGTCTCATCCTCGCTCACCTTGGCCTTGATCCGCAGATGCTTGGAATCGTCCAATGTGGCAATCTCATAAACCATCTCGAAGCGCGGATCGTCACCGAAGTGGTCGAGGCTGGAAATATCCAGAATCATCTCGTAGCCGAGGTCCTTGTGGCACTTCGCGAGCACTGCATGCAGCGAACCAAGCTCCACCCGCACGGTATGCTCACCGCGGAATTCTAGGGTTTCCCAAATCTTCTCTCCGAACGACTCGCGGAGCTTGGTGACATCGGCTGCGGCTGACATTTTTAAAATTCAGTTAGGAAATTTTTAGGCGTTCTCCTCCACGAAGACGCGCTTCTGTTCCATCGTCGACTCCTCGCCTTCGATTTTCCGCTGCAGTTTCATCAGGCCTTCGATCAATGCCTCGGGCCGTGGCGGACAACCGGAGATATAGACATCCACCGGGATCAGTTTGTCGATGCCCTGCAGCACCGCATAACTGCGATACATGCCGCCGGACGACGCACAGGCCCCCATCGCGATGCACCATTTCGGCTCCGGCATCTGGTCCCAGACGCGCTTCACGGCGAGCGCCATCTTGTAAGTGACCGTTCCGGAAACGATCAACACGTCCGCCTGACGCGGGGAAAACCGCATGACCTCCATGCCGAAGCGGGAAATGTCGAAGCGGCTCGATGCGGTCGCCATCAGCTCGATCGCGCAACAGGCGAGGCCCATCGGCATCGGCCAGAGCGAGTTTTTCCGCATCCAGTTGATGGCGGCATCCACGCGGGTGATGATCACGTTTCCTTCGATTTTTGAATCGTAGGCGGTGTGGAGGGTGCTTGAAGTGGGGCTGACCATGGTGGTGACTGCTACGCGGACTGTGCATTCGGGTTTGCGGTGCCTCAAGTCGTTTGTGAAAATTTTCACAAACTCTCGATTCAGTTCTATTTCTCCTCCGCGAAAACGGAAATCGGCGTGAGCTCGCTCTTCCGGATGTCCCGAGTTGTTTCACCGGGGCTCGCGATGAAAACCGCGGAATTCAGCCATTTCCCGTCAATTTCGAAGCACAGAAAATAGCGTCTTCCCGGCGTTACTTCGACGCGCGGCATGTCATTAAGGTCCGCCGTTCCTGCTTTAGTGGTGAATTTCGCCTCCAGAGCTCCCGTGGCGAAGAACAATTTGCCATTCAGCGCCAACCGGTTCTCACCGTCGAAAATGCGGATTCCAAGCGTCGCTTTGGTGACGTCCGTCTTGCCGGTGTAGCGGGCCGTGACATTTACAGCCGCCACCGATGAGAGATTCGCCGACCAGACCAGCGGGAAATTCAGCCCATTCTTCTTCCACGAGGTGGCGTAAATCGCATTCTCCGGCTTCGCGGCATCCGCCTTGGCGGCGTCCCCAGTGAACCAGCCACGATTCAAACCACCGGCATCGTATTCATCCGCTCCCGTGAAATACCAGTCTCCGTCCCAAATCTCGACCCACGTGTGATTTCCCCGGCCGTTGGTCCACATCGGCGTGCCGACCGCCCGGGCGGGAATCCCCACGGCACGACAGGCGTCCACCAGCAGGATCGAGAGACCGGTGCAGGTGGCCTTCCCCTGCTCCATCGATTCCTTCGGGCTCTGGTTCGTCCGCTTGCGCCCGGTGTGATAGTGGGTGTTAGTGAGTTTGAAGAACTCCTTGTTGAGCACTTGGACGGCTTCCGTGATGGTCTTCGAGTCCTTCACCAGCGGCGCGGCTTTTGCGAAGAAATCCGCCCGCCAGGGATCGCGCGGCTCGTCGAAAACCGCATACGGCAGGACATCGTTCAGGAAAATTTCCTCAGGCACCTGCTTCGCCCATGGGAACGTTTCACGAGCCTTGAGCGCAAGATCGAGGTTCTCCGTTAGAAAGCCGGCATCCAGCACTTCACGATCCCCAGCAGACATGTTGTCCACGAGGAACCGCGCGGCCGTCTCTCCGGGCACCCCGTGTTTTTCCTTGGCCGCAGAAATGAAATCATCCGTTGCAGAAGCCATTACAAGCGCTGCCGAGGCCAACCAAAATCCGATCGTGTGCATGCCGCGAAAATAGCGGGCTTGGGAAAATCGTCCATCCCTGTTTCACGGTGACAATTCCGTCAGCGAACGAATCTGTTCGCCGTCCCCTGCCGGATCCATTATTTTCCCGCCGTCCCCATGGAGCTTTTTCTAATCGATGCCATCGGCCCGTTTTTCCGGGGCTATGCAAAGGAACGGGTGAACTGGTCGAAAATCCCCTTTTCCCACCTTTATGGCGCCGACGACGCGCAATGGACCCGCATCGAAAACGACCTCCGGAAGTTCGCAAGCGGGGTTACCGCCCAAGGCTACAACGCCGTCACCCTCGACGACCTGGCCCACCTCGCTCCTCACCCGCTGCATGAACCCGAGGTCGCTGCGGAGATCGCGCTCTTCAGGGAGAAGTTCCGCCGCTTGTTTGACATCCTCCATCAGGAATTCGGCCTGAAAATTTATCTCACCACCGACGTCCTGCCGATGACCGAGGCGGTTGCCGCCGCTCTCGGCAATGATGTGGGAAAACTGGACGCTTACTATCAGAGCCTCGTCCGCAGCGTGCTCGATGATCTCCCGCAGCTCGCCGGGCTCATCCTGCGCATCGGTGAGAGTGACGGCCACGACGTCGAGGACCCCATCCGCACCCAGCTCCACCTCACCAGTGCGAAGGAGACCAACCGCCTGCTCAAGCGACTGCTTCCTGATTTCGAAAAGCGCGGCAAGAACCTCATCCTCCGTACCTGGACCGTTGGCGCCCACCGCATCGGCGATCTCATCTGGCACAGCGGCACTCTAGCAGATACCTTCCAGGGCATCGACTCACCGAATTTCATCGTCTCCATGAAACACGGCGAAAGTGATTTCTTCCGCTACCTGCCGCTCAACCGGGCGTTCTTCAGCGTGCCGCACAAGAAGATCATCGAGATGCAGGCCCGCCGCGAATACGAGGGCGCGGGCGAATATCCATCGTTCATCGGCCGCGATTGCGAACGCTTCTATCACGAACTCGCCACCGCGCAAAACATGGTCGGCATGTCCGTCTGGTGCCAGACCGGTGGTTGGCATCGCTTCCGGCGACTCGCGTTTCTGGAAAACGGAAACCGCGACGTCTGGATCCGTCTCAACACCGCAGCCGCCATCGGTATTTTCAAACAGGGGAAATCCGTGGAAACGATCATCGGTGAGTTTTCCGGCCGTGAAAAAGCGCCTGCCGTGTTAGAACTGATGCGCCATGCGGACACGGTGATCCACGAGCTGCTCTACATCGAGGAGTTCGCCCGCCAGAAGC
>JBBQDJ010000227.1:0-6545 GCA_038319595.1 Verrucomicrobiales bacterium | reverse complement strand
CTCGACCAGCTCGGCTTCACCCTTCCGCCCCAGCCCCCGCCCGAGATCCGCGCGGGCAACGCTGTGGTGGAGACCTATTGACGAAATCAACGCACCTTCAAGGACGGGAGCCCAAAATCCTGCTGAATAGCGAAAGTCGGGCTAGTGCAGAACCAGTCGGTGATCTGCACCCATCATGCGACCCGCCCGATGATGATGCAGATGATCCGACCGATGTGGCGGACACCGTGGAAATGGTCCCGATGGGTTTGTGGTCGGAACCTCGCGAGATCGCCATGGTAGATGACGGCGATCCCTCCACCTTCCGTGTAGCCGGTCATAGCAAGGGCAAGGGATCCGGTAGCGAAGCCGAACCGCAACCCGTGCATCATCCTTTGGACGGCCATACCGGGGGCAAAAGAAAAGCGCGCGTTGGATATCCCCCCGGATCTCGCAACGCGCGCTTTTTACTGGACCATTCGGCTGGAGCCTCATCCGATTGACTTCCCCCCGGAGATCAAGATCGGAGCACTTGGCTCAGCTTCTTAGGCTTGTGTTCTGATGAAGCGAACCTCGCTCAGAACGACTTCAAATTACCTGATGATCAGGAGATTGGAAGTGTTTTCTGGGCCCGATACCGGCCAAGTGGTCTCAAAAACGGACATAGTGGGGCGTTTTATGGAAATATCGCGATTTCCTCACCGGAAAAGTCAACGATTCAGTCTCAGGATGCCGTCGGTAAGGATTCTTGCGCGGAGGCCACCGCGGAAATGCCCACTGAGGAATTCTTCTGCTCCCGGCGCGACCACTTGATCCATCCAATAGCAGGGTTTGCATTCCTCGGTGGCTTCGAACTCGATTCCTTGAAAGCGAAATCGTTTGCCAACCCACTCGCCGAGGTGGACGCCGCGGACGATCAGGTTCCGACGAAAAACTGAAGCGGATAAATCCGGCAATGAGAAACGTTCGCGCACGGCCCGCACCGTTTCCGCATCAAAAAAGGTCACCTGGCCTTTGTAATCGGGCTTGTAGCCGAAATAGCGATCGCCCTTGAGCCCAAGGCCCGCGACGCACTCGACCTCGGGAACGCTCAGGATGGGGTTCTCCAAGCGGTCCTGCCGGTGGCGACCGCGAAAGTCATTTCCCGTCGAAATCCAAATTTCTATCAGCTCCGCCCGCCACTCGGGAGTCGCCTCACCTGCCCTGCCGGTCTCGGCGGATTTGTTGTCCGGGCCAACCCACTCGGTGCGACCATCGGCGTAGGTTTCCTTTTTCCACACGGGTAACTCGTATTTCAAACGCTCCATGATGGCGCGTGCGGCGTCGAAGGCTGGGCCACGGTGCGCGGAGGCCACACCGACCCAGACGGCGGCCTCGCCGATGGCCAGCGGTCCAGTCCGATGCACGGCCCGGACGCCCAGCAAGCCGTGACGCGCGGCCTCCTCCTCGAGAATGCGCTGGCCGGTAGGAACCGCCAGCGCCGGATAGGCCTGGTATTCCAAATGGCTGACCACTTGGCCGGCGTTGTGATTTCTAACACGACCCTCGAAGGTGAGCACCGCGCCAGCCGCCGGATCGGCCAGAGCCGCCGTGAGCGTCGGGATATCGACCGGTTCGCAGGCCAAGGTGAAATGGATGGACATGATGGGATTTTCTAACCACCCGACATCGGCGGAAGCAGCGCGACAGTATCCTGATCGGCCAACGGATGATCCCACGCAACGAATTCGTCATTCACAGCGACGCGGAAATCCGAAATGGAAAGTCCGAGTTGATGGAGTGAATCTAACTCCGCATAGAGCTCCGCGGCCGTCCGGGCGGAACTGGTGATCCGCTCCGCCGTCATTCCCCGGCGCTCGGCGAGCATGCCGAATTAACCGATTTCAAGATTCATCGAACGATGGCGGTTTCCCAATCTTCGGGAGTGTTGGCGTTTTCCAGCGCACGATCCGTCACCGGTTCCAACAGGCGGCATTGATGCCGGATGAGGACCTTGCGCGGGCAGCGCATCTCGTCGGCCAGTGCCTGTTCCAAGACAGGCAGTGCGCTGCGGGTGTAGAGTGCACAAAGCGGTTCCGCCAAGCCGTCGGACTCGCTCCGATAGGAAAGGAAGCTTTCGTCATCCCGGCGAGATGCGATGAGGTGGGCCAAGGTGGCCACATCAAGCCGGGGAAGATCGCAGGCGAGGACGAGCCAATCCGCCTCCGGATGCAGGCGCATGCCGGAGACCATTCCGGCGATGGGTCCGAGGCTCGCACCTACTGGGTCGCGGACAATTTCACAATCCTCCAGACCGCCGGGGATTTCCTGATCCTGCCGCAGCGAGACGGCGACTGATGCACACCCGGCTTCTATGAGGAGGTCGCAGCAACGCCGGAGCAGCGTCCGGCCATCCGGGTGAACGAGGGTGGCCTTGTCGCGGCCCATTCGAGAGCTGCGGCCACCGGCGAGAACGAGTCCGTGAATCGCGGTTAGAGTTTTCATGCCTGATAGTCGCCGGACTTGCCGCCGGTTTTCAAAATGAGCCGGAGGTCGTGAATGCGGATGCCCTTGTTCATGGCCTTGCACATGTCGTAGACGGTGAGAGCGGCGATACTCGCACCGGTCATGGCCTCCATTTCGACACCGGTTTTACCGGTGGTGGAGACGGTGCAGCGGAGGGCGACTCCTACTTTGTTAGGAATGATGCTGAACTCACAACTCTCCACCGGAAGTGGATGGCAGAACGGAATCAGTTCGCTGGTTTTCTTGACGGCCATGGTGCCGGCAATGATGGCGGTTTGGAAGACGGGGCCTTTCGGTCCGTGCAGGTCGTTGTCCTTGAATTTCGCGATGACGGCGGCGCCGAGTTCGATATTCACCTCGGCCACTGCCGTGCGGCAGTTAGAGTTCTTCCCGGTGATGTCCACCATCGCTGGCTGGCCATCACGGACGTGGGTGAAATCGGGATCAGTGGGGTTCATCGCCAAGGGGTGAAGGGATACGCGGTGGAAACAGCGCCACGCGGAGGCAGCGTGACGAATCCATCGCTCCTGAGCAAGCCGATGAAATCGCCGCTGTTGCCGGTGGCCGCCGGTTCCGCCCGGCCATCGGTGCGGAGCGTGACAGGGAGATGCCGGGTCAGGCCCTCCAGGTGTTGGTTCTTGTCGTCCATGACGACCCGGCGGAGTGGTGGCAGAGGCAGGCCGGATGCCACTGCCAGCGCGGGAAAAACCAGCGTGTGAAGTCCGGTCAGGGCGGACACTGGATTTCCCGGCAAGGCCACGATCACCTGTCCGTCTGGCCCGATCCAGCAACCCGCCGGTTTTCCAGGCCGTTGGGAAATGCCGTGGAAAATTTCACGACAGCCAAGCTCGGCAAGCAGCGCCGGAACGAAATCACGGCTGCCTTTGGACACTGCACCTGTTAGGATGAGCCAGTCGTTGGTGGACAACAGCGCTTCCATGACCGGCCGCGCGGCGGTGAGGTCGTCCTGCAAAACACGGACCACCTGCGGCGGCCAGCCAGTCAAGGTCAACGCGGCGGCCAGCGAGTGGCCGTTGGACTGGCGGATCTGGTGGGGTGCCGGGATTTGATCGACGGCGACGAGCTCGTCCCCAGTGGCGATCACGGCGATGCGCGGGATTTTCGAAACCACCAAGCAAGCGGCACCGCAGGACGCGGCAACGCCGATTTCACGCGATCCAAGCAGCAAACCGGGCTCTAACAAAATTTGATTCTCCACCGCATCACTCCCTGCTCGATGGATGAACCGACCGGCCACCGGATCCGCCGCGTCGCCGAAGCGCACGGTGCCCCCGGTGGTTTCCAAAACGTCCTCCACCGGAATGATCAGGTCGGCACCCGCGGGGCATGGAGCACCGGTCATGACTTCGAGACAGGTCACAGCCTGCTCCGGAAGCGCCGTCGCCGGAGCACCGGCCGGAGCCGATCCACTGATGTGAAATTCTCGATGGCCGGCGGCCCAATCCCGCGACCTCAGCGCGAATCCATCCATCATGACCCGATCGAACGCTGGCACGGGTCTGTCGGCGACGACCGTTTCTCTGAGGACCCGGCCGGCGGCATCCTCCAAGCGGCAAGTCTCGACCGCCAGCGATGGCGAAATTTCAAGCAAGCGTCGCAGCGCTTCGGGGAACGAAACCATGCTTGGATCTTCGACTCCCAGACCGCTCCGCCAAGCGAAATTCTCCCGGGCGGTGAATCCCTCAGGCTGTCGGTTGACTTTTCCGCCACCGCCCGCCATACCCCGCTCATGTCGTCGTCTTTGCAGCCCAAACCCCGCATCATCGGACCCAAAGTCCGGATCTGCATCGTGGCGTCGAAATACAATGAACAATTCACGGATGCGATGGTGGACAATGCCATCGAGGAACTCGGTGAACTGGTGCCGCAGGGACGGGTCGACCTGATCCGAGTGCCAGGTGCCTTTGAAATCCCGGTGATGGTGGCGACGGTGCTGGATCGCGATCCGCCGGCCTGCATCATCGCACTGGGGCTGATCATCCGCGGCTCGACGGACCACGCGGATCTGGTGGCGAAGTCGGTGACCGATGCGTTGCAGCAGTTGGCGGTGGCGTCGCTGCGTCCGGTGATTCATGAAGTTTTGCTGGTTGAAGACGAGAAACAGGCCTACGCACGTTGCATCGGAGCTCAGCTCAACCGTGGCAGGGAAGCGGCGCGCGCTGCCGCCTCGATGATCGATGTTTTCCAGGAGCTCGACCGGTCCATGCCCAAAAACTCCAATCTTAAAAAGCATCGTAATGCCTAGCCGCCGCCAGATCCGCGAGGCGGTCGTCCAGTTCCTTTACTGTGCCGATCTCGAGGGAGGCGCGGACCCTGCGGAACTGCGTGGTCCGTTTTGGGACTTCGTGACCGAGTCTGACCGGCGCAGCCTGCAACTGGCGACATTCCGCACGGTGCATCATCTCGCTCAGGGTCGCGAAGGACGTCTGGTGGAGTTTGTAGAGCGGCACGCTAACGCTAACACCCTGCTTGCTGGTTGGCCCGAAGCGGAGGTGCTGAAACTCGAACTCAAACGAATCGTCGAGATGGAATCCGGCTGGAGCATGAATTTCGCCAAGCTTGAGCGCCTGCCGAAGGATGATGACGACGCCTCGGTGGCGGAAAGTTTCAGCCACGCCCTCGATAAGCTGTTCAAGCTCGACCGCGACCTTGCTGCCGCTCGTGGACGTTTCATCGCTGGCATCGACGATTTCCCCGCCTTGAGAGGCCAGTTGGAGGCGGTCACCGCTTCGATCCGCAGGCTCCAACGCATCTCTGACAGGCTGCGGATGGTGGAAGAACCGGAAAAATTCCCCGAGCAAGCCGATCTCGCACGGCTGCGCGATTCAAAGGAGGAAATCAACGCACTGCGGCGCAAGGCCGATGAGCAGGTGGACCTGATCCTCGCCCAAAAAGAACAGATCGATGAAACACTCGCCGCCGTCGTCGAGAACTTCTCCCCCGAGCGCATCGACCCCGTGGATCGGGCGATTCTGCGACTTGGCACCTATGAAATCCTTCATGCCTCCACGCCACCGAAAGTGGCCATCAACGAAGCCATCGAACTGGCGAAGCGTTTCGGCACCACGGATTCGAAGCGCTTCGTGAACGGCGTGTTAGATAAAATTGCCCGGCTCGCGGCGGATGCCTCCGAAAGTCAGGACGTTTTGTAATTGGCCTGTCCCGCGACAAGGTTCATAAGAGCCCGCGAAGCATGTCTTTCCCAACCCCTTTCCAGCAAAAGACCCTGTGGAACGCCGCCACCGGAGTATCCATCCTTGTGTTAGGAGCCCTGCTGGTCGGATTGATCTGGCTAGTGGGCTATGTCTTCGGGTTTCTCCAGCCCGTGCTGGTTCCTTTGATTGTGGCAGGAATCGTCGCCTATGTCGTAGAACCGGTGGTGACCTTTCTCGAGAGGCGGGGAATGACCCGGCTGTGGTCGGTGATCTCGCTATTTCTGGCCATTCTGCTAGGGGCGACGCTGCTGGTCGCGGCGATCCTCCCGGGTGTCCAACGGAGCCACGGGGCGCTGCGCAAGTTCCTCACCCCCGCCCCGGCGGCTTCCATGGTCGTGGCTGGAGAAACCATGGGAAGCGAGGATCCCACCTCGGACGGCTCAGAACACCTCGGCCCCGCCCTCGCCCGGTCACTCCATGACCTGAGACTCCGCCACCGCGATGGCCCGGGCGGTTGGCTCCTCACAGAAGTCGACGATCAAGGACAGCCGGTGGCCAGCGCGGATCTGGCAGGAGATCCGGAATCGTTAGAGTCCTATGCGAAGACTCGCGGCGGCAGGATGCTGATGGAGAATCTCGACGTGATCTTCAAAACAGGCCGAGGCTGGCTGACCGCCGGGTCCAGTAAGGTTCTCGGATTCTTGGGACTTTTCATCGGCATGATCATGGTGCCTGTCTATCTGTTTTTCTTCCTCAAGGATTCGGCATCGATCCGCGATCAGTGGCACCATTACGTGCCTCTCAAGGCCTCGCGTTTCAAGACTTCGCTGGTAGAAACACTGCAGGAGATCAACGGCTATCTGGTCTCGTTCTTCCGCGGCCAGG
>JBBQDJ010000226.1:0-6589 GCA_038319595.1 Verrucomicrobiales bacterium | reverse complement strand
GCTGGCTCTGGGTGCGTGGTTTGCGAGGTGGCAAACGGAAATCCACACCTTCTGGCGCGGGTTCGTCATTCCAGGGATGATCGCGGGCGTGCCAATCCTGTTAATCGCTGCGGAAACGGATGTGGGCACCGCGTTGTCCCTATGCGTCGCGGTGGGAGCGATCATGTTCTGCATCGGCACCCGGTTGTTATATGCGCTACCGACGGCGTTGCTGGCGATTTCCGGGGCCGCTTGGTTCATCGCTCACGACGCGGTCCGGCGGACGCGGATCGAGGTCTGGCTGGATCTAGCCAATCATCAACGGGACGAGGGAATGCAGCAATGGCGCAGCCTGTTAGCACTCGGCAACGGCGGGCCGTGGGGAGTCGGCCTCGGCAACGGGGTGGAGAAATTCGGCACGCTCACATTCGCCTACACGGATTTCATTTTCCCGGTGGTGGGTGAGGAGTTGGGGTTGCCATGCACCTTGGGAGCCGTGTTGTGCTACGTGTTGATCGCGGTCTGTGGTTGCGGCATCGCCCTTCAGGCAAACACCATTTTCAACCGCTGTGTCGCCTTGGGACTGACCTGCATCATCGTCGTTCCAGCGATCCAGAACATTGGGGTCACCACCGCAATGCTGCCGAACGACGGCCTGCCGCTGCCCTTCGTGAGCTATGGTGGCACGAGTCTGGTTTTCAGTCTGGCAGCGGTGGGAATGCTGGTCGGTATCCACCGCCGATCCCACGTCCGGGTTTCGCAGGAGTTTCCGCTGACGAAGCAGACCCGGTTGGCGGTGCGCTTGTAAAGTCGGCGGTGTCCGCGGCTGGAAATTGAAATGGTTTGCGGTCGGGATGCGGTGAGGCCCATCCGGCTGTTTGGGGATTCCGCTGCGGATGAATGGTCATGGTACTTACATTTCATGCGGCAAGCTGCGATTCCGGGCATCCCTTGATAAAATCACGGTTTCTTGCGATGTGGCTGGTTGACAAGGGAGGGGTGGGTTGACCAATCTTCGAGGGACGCAGCACGGGCAGACGCTCGGTTTGCCCCCCGAAAAAACCACCTTTAAGGATTCAACGCCCCGTGTTTTCAAACGAAGATTATCTCGCAGAATTGCTCGCCGAAGCTGGAATGGTAAGCCACGATGAGATCGATAACGCTCGAGCATCGCTTTCCAGTGGTGAGACCATTGTTGAACACTTGCTGGCACACAGCGCGTTGACCCAGGAATCCGTTGCGAGGACCTTGGCGGCCAACGCAGGGATCCCGTTCATTCGGCTTTCCGAAGTGGGTTTTGACCCCGGGATCGCTTCGACGATCTCGGATGATGTCGCCAATCGTTACCGTGTCATTCCGGTCCAGGACGAGGGGCTCTCACTGACCGTTGCGATTTCCGATCCCTTGGATTTTGAAGTTCTCGACAGCCTGCCGCATGTCATCGGACGCGAACTCAATCTGGTGTGCGTGACTCCCCAAGACATTCAGGACCACCTCCGGCAGTTCTATCGGACCTCGGAAACGGCATCCTCCGGCCCGGAAGGCTACTCCGTCACCGGCGGGGATGCCGAAGCCGGTGTGGCCGGCGATGACGCTCCGATCATCCGCTTAGTCATGCAAACGCTCACCGAAGCGTTCCGCTTGCGGGCATCGGATATCCATATTGAGCCGTTAGAAACCTCGGTGCGGATCCGATACCGCCTCGACGGCAAATTGGTTCACGTGGATACCCATCCGAAGAAGCTCCTGCCGGCGATCATCGCCCGCCTCAAGGTGATGAGCGGCTCGATGTCCATTGCGGAAAAGCGCCTCCCACAAGACGGCCGGATCCAGCTGAAAATGGGCGACAAGGAGGTCGATCTCCGGGTTTCTTCCGTTCCTTCGAACCACGGCGAATCCATCGTCATGCGGATTCTGGACAAGACTGCGCTTTTGTTAGGTCTGCCGGAACTCGGGTTCTTCTCGGACGACCAGAAGGTCTTCGAGGGCCTTCTCGGTCTGCCCGACGGCATCCTGCTGGTCACCGGTCCGACCGGATCCGGCAAGACGACTACGCTTTACGCTTGTCTCAACGTGATCAACAAGCCGGACAAAAAGATCATCACCGTGGAAGACCCGGTCGAGTATGAGCTTCCCGGCATCAACCAGGTCATGGTGAAAACCGACATCGGGATGACCTTTGCCGCCGCCCTGCGCGCCATGCTCCGGCAAGCGCCGAACATCATCATGATCGGGGAAATCCGGGATGCGGAAACTGCGAACATCGCCATCAACGCATCGCTCACCGGTCACTTGGTTTTCTCCACCCTCCACACCAATGACGCGCCCTCCGCAGTCGCTCGTCTCGCGGACATCGGGGTCAAGCCGTTCCTCATCGCCTCCGCCGTCCGTGCGGTGCTCGCCCAGCGTCTGGTGCGGAAACTCTGCCCGATTTGCAAAGGCCCTGCCGAACTGACCGACAAGGAAATGCGCGCGCTCTCGCTCGACGCGTCGCGGATGACCGAGGCCACGATTTTCAGCCCGGTCGGCTGCGAAAAATGCCGCGGCAATGGCTACAAGGGTCGGATGGGGATTTTCGAGATTTTCCTGATCGATGACGAAGTCCGCGGCATGATCAACACCGGACTCACCACCACCCAGCTCCGCCGTCGCGCGCGCGAACTCGGAATGCGCACGCTCCGCGAAGACGGGATCCGCAAGGTGCTATCAGGACTCACTTCCGGCAGTGAGGTGGTCCATGCCACCATGTCCGACCTCGACTGATCCCATCCGCCTTTTCCTTTTCCGATAACCTTCCCGTCCCATGGACAACCAACAGATTCTCGAACTCTTCCAATCACGCGGCCTCATCGACAAGTCGCTCGCTCAGGATATCCTCGCGGAGGTCGACCACAGCGGCAAGGAGATCGCGGAAATCCTCGCCGATTTCCAAGTCATCCAGCACCGGGACGACGTCTGGCCGGTCGTCGCCTCCGAGCTGGGCGCAAGCATGGTGGACCTCAGGGACTGGACGCCACCAGAGGCGCTGCTCGCGCTGGTGCCTGCCGGTACGGCGCGGTTGCACGGCGCGCTTCCCGTTAGTTTCGACGAGCACGGTCTCTATGTGGCCTTGGTCGATCCGCTCAATCCGCAAACTCCCGAGGATCTCCGTTTCGCCCTTGGGCGGGAAATCCACATCGTGGTCGCCCCCGATTACCTGGTAGAGTCCAAAATCAACGAGTGCTACGGCGGCGAGGGCAAGGCGATGGAGGATATCCTCAGCCAGCTCGAAATCGGTGGCGAAAGCCAGAACTCCGCCGATCTCGAGTCTGAGGCGAACTCCGCGCCCATCATCCGCTACGTCGATCTCGTTCTCTATCAGGCGATCAAGGAGAAGGCTTCGGACATTCATTTCGAGCCGTTCGAAAAGGACTTCAAAATCCGCTATCGGGTGGACGGTGCCCTGTATGAAATGGCGCCGCCGCCGATCCATCTCGCCATGCCCATCATTTCGCGGGTGAAGGTCATGTCGAACATGAACATCGCCGAGCGCCGTATTCCTCAAGACGGTCGGATCGTCAAACAAGTCGGCGACAAACAGGTGGATATGCGCGTTTCATCGCTTCCCACCCACCATGGCGAATCCATCGTCCTCCGGGTCCTCGACCGATCTTCGGTCAATCTCTCGCTCGAGAACCTCGGCCTCACCGACCACATCTATAACTACATCACCGAGACCATCGAGAAGCCTAACGGTATCTTCATCGTCACGGGTCCAACGGGTGCGGGAAAAACGACCACGCTCTATGCCGCTCTGCGCCGCATCAACACCATCGACGCGAAACTTCTCACCGCAGAAGACCCGGTCGAATACGACATCGACGGCATCATCCAGATCCCGATCAACGACGCCATCGGCCTCGATTTCCCGCGCGTCCTCCGCGCCTTCCTGCGGCAGGATCCGGACCGCATCATGATCGGGGAAATGCGCGACAAGGAGACTGCGACCATCGGCATCCAAGCCGCGCTGACCGGCCACTTGGTGCTCTCCACGCTCCACACCAACGACGCACCCGGCGCGGTGACCCGTCTCGTGGACATGGGATGTGAGCCCTTCCTGGTTTCCGCGTCGCTGGAAGGCATCCTCGCCCAGCGTCTTGTCCGCACGATCTGCAAGGAGTGCAAGATGCCCTACGAACCGAACGAATCGATTCTCAACCAACTCGGCATTTCCGCCCATGAGCTCGGCGACAAGCAGTTCTTCACCGGTGGCGGTTGCGACGCCTGCGGCCAGTCCGGCTATCGTGGCCGCCGCGGCGTGTCTGAGCTGCTGAACGTGACCGATCCGATCCGCGAGCTCATCACCTCGCGGGCTCCTTCCGTCGTCCTCAAGCAAAAAGCCGTCGAGCTCGGAATGAACACGCTTCGCGAGGATGGCTTGCGGAACATTTACCAAGGTGGGACCACCATCGAGGAAGTGCTTAAATACACCTGACCTTTTCGAATCCGCACCACCACGGGTGCGAATTGTTTTTTCAATTATCCACTTCCATTCTTTACAGAACTTCCCAGAACCTCCAAAAAAATCCCAATCCCAATCCCATGGCTAATTTCCAATACACCGCCCTTGATGCGAAAGGTGAACAGACCACCGGCGCCGTTTCGGCCACCACTCAGGATGACGCGATCAAGCAACTCCGCTCCAAGGGACTTTATCCGACCGATATCTTCGAGGAAGGCAAAGGCAAAGCCAAAGGGAAGGGCAAGGGCGCCCCTGCCAAGGGCAAGGCGCAGGCCAAAACCAAAACCACTGCCAAGGGCAAAGTCGGCGGCAGTATCAAGCCGAAGAGCCTGATGATCTTCACCCGCCAGTTGGCGACACTCATCGATTCCGGCCTGCCGCTCCTCCGCAGTTTGACCGTGCTGGAGAAACAGGAGCCCAATCCGGTGCTCAAGGCCACCGTTAGTTCGCTGGCGGAAAACGTGCAGGGCGGCTCCACCTTCTCGGAATCCCTCGCCCAGCATCCAAAGATTTTCAACAAGCTCTACGTGAACATGGTCAAGGCCGGCGAACTCGGCGGTGTTCTTGAAATCGTCCTCAACCGTCTGGCCGAGTATCAGGAAAAGGCCCAGAAGCTGAAAAACAAGATTGTCTCAGCCATGGTCTATCCGGTGATCGTCATGTTCATCGCCGTGGCCATCCTCGTCTTCCTGATGATTTTCATCGTGCCGAAGTTCAAGGAAATGTTCTCCAGCACGGACCAAGAACTTCCACTCATCTCGCAGATCGTTTTCGGGATGTCCGAGTTCTTCCTCGCCAGACCCCTGTTTGTGCCAAACGTGGTCTTCGTCTTCATCATGTTCGTCATCGGCGTGGTCCTCTTCAACATCTGGGGTAAGACCAGCGGCGGCCGCACCGCCATCGATACCATGAAGTTGAAAATGCCCATCCTTGGTGACATCCAGCGCAAGAGCGCGGTTTCCCGCTTCTCGCGGACCCTCGGCACCTTGGTCACCTCCGGAGTTCCCATCCTTCAGGCGCTCAATATCACCCGTGACACCGCCGGTAACGTCGTCATCTCCCACGCCATCGAAAAGGTCCACGAAGCCATCAAGGAAGGCGAGACCATCGTCACTCCGCTCCAAGCTTCCGGCGTGTTCCAGAACATGGTGATTTCCATGGTGGACGTCGGTGAGGAAACCGGCCAACTCCCGGAAATGCTTCTCAAGGTGGCCGACGTTTACGACGATGAGGTTGACAATGCCGTCACCGCGCTGACTTCCATCCTCGAGCCCATCATGATCGTGATTCTGGCCTTGATCGTCGGTTCAGTTGTATTTGCATTGTTCCTACCGTTGATTAAGATGATCTCGACCATGGGCAACCAGTGATGGTTTCGAACCCCGGTCATCATCCCTAACATCCGACGAATATGAAAACCCATGCACGCTCCGGCCGGCCGGCCTTCACTCTCATCGAGTTGTTGGCGGTCATCACCATCATCGTCATCCTGGCATCCCTAGTGGTGGGCGGTATGTCCTTCGTCATCGAACGCCAGGCGAAGGAAAAAGCCCGGGTGCAGATCGCCCTGCTTTCCAAGGCGCTTGAGGATTATAAGCTCGATATGGGGAGTTATCCCTTGGTCGCTACCGCTCCCGCCGTGGACCCGACTGGGAATACCGCGAGCTGCCTCTACATTCCGCTGTTCTTCGAGGGCTACGACTACAATAAGCAAGCCACTCCACCGGCGACTTGGACCAAAAAAATTGGCACCGTCGATTTTCCGAAATCCACCCGGATTTATTTGTCCGCGCTAGACCCGACGAGCTCGAAACAAGGATGGGTGGACGCCGTGACCGGCACCACTCCGACTCCTCCGGCTTCGACCACCGTGAAAGACCCGTGGGGCAACGAATACCGTTACCGCCCGTCCAAAAGCTCGACGGGAACCGACCATCCGAATACCATCAATCCTGATTACGATTTGTGGTCCGCAGGTAAGGACGGTAAGACAAAAGGTGGCTCCTCGGCAGCAGACACCAAGGACCCGACGAACCGCGATGACATCAATCATCCCTAAGCGTTCACTCTAACTCGACTTGGAAGCCCGCCACTCCGGCGGGCTTTTTC
>JBBQDJ010000225.1:0-6589 GCA_038319595.1 Verrucomicrobiales bacterium | reverse complement strand
TTTTCCCAAGCTAGCCAATAGGTAAAGAGAATGGGCACCACAGGTTTTGCTCCTACGTTAGATTCATCAAGTCCAGACTTATTTCGCTGAGATAGGAAATAGTCCTCCCTCAACTTGTCTAGTTCGACTACTTGTTTAGGTTTGAGCATCGAGGTTCCGTAATCATTCGTTTCTCCTAGGGCCAGCAGCCAGATCATGCATAGCTTGTCGAAGGGATCTACGACACCTAAAATCCCCTGCATATTTACGCGATTTATGGCATCCGCGTGGGACGAGACAAGCAACCCTTGCCTGAAATCGGCTGCTGCGGGATCAAGGAAATAAGCTTCCGCAAGTGGCGACGGAGAAACCACAGCGGCATTGTGAAGATTGAGAAGATCTTCTCCACCTTTTCCTTTGAACAAGGCTGTCAATACTGGACGTCCGGCGGCTCCAATTTCGATGAGTTCATGCAAATAGGGTAGTGCTATGTCAGGCTGTTTTTTTACAACTTCGCTAAAATCAGCAAGGGCTACGGGCGTCTCTTCTTTCAACACCCGCAGAGCAGCACACACCACCTCACGGAGAACGATAATATTTTTTATGTTGTAGATCGCGATTTCCAATGTGTTTATGAAATTACTTTTTTCTCTGGCATAATAGTCATCGTGAAGCATCTGACTTAGCGACTTGTCTAAAGCGTTTGAAAGTGTTGCGAGGTCGAATGGCGCGATCTCACGACCTTTTGCCGCAGTCAACCAGGCTGCGGAATAGTCGCGTTGGGAACTTTGGGCGGTTGAGAGTAAGATCCTCGCCTTGTAATCCAGAGAGTCATTGAGGATACCGGCTCGAAGAAAAGGAATTTGCTCCTCTGTGCTCATATTTGTTTCGCAAATCCCACGCAGCGCAAGCCGATTGGATGGATCGGACTTGAAGATGGAGGCGTATGCCAAAAAGGCTGCCTCGCGGTCACCATCGTCCCCAATTGCGCAAGCGATCTCATTGTGCAGATATGTATCCTCCGGGTAGGCTGAGGAGAACCGTTTCAGTATGGCGAGGCGCTGCGAGGCGATTTTCGGCAAATTCACCTCATCCCATGACGGGTCAGCGACGAGTTGGGCGCTGGGTCGGTATTTAGCCTTGGCCAATGCGAGGGCTGTTTTCCGCACGGATGTAGTATTACCCTCTGACAGTTGCTCCCGCACTTTTTTCAAGGTCTCCCGAATAATACCGACGGGTAGCGCGAACCCAATGGCCTCCCCTTCCGGCATTTTGGTAGAGACCATCCCCAACAACCTGCCCTCACGGTCGACCACCGGAGCGCCCGACGAACCCGGGGAAACGGCCGCAGAAACCTGAATGGAAGGGAAATCATAACCCTTCACCCCCCGAATGGCCGAGACCACCCCAGTGGAGAGGCTTCCCGATAAGCCAAGTGGATTTCCGAGGATTGCGACCGGCATGCCCACCGTAGCAGACTGATCATCGGCGAGAGGGATGGCGGCGACTCCGCTAGATTCCACACCAAGAACCGCGAGATCGATTTTGGGATCCGTGAAGAGGATTCCATTGTTCTTGAACTCCGCGCCTGTGATAGTGCTCACGCGAATTCTAGCCGCACCTTCAACTACGTGATAACAAGTAACGACAGTTCCATCCTGATTAGCGAAAAAACCGGTTCCGGTCTTCGTTACTTTTCCATCCGCTGTGAGGCTTTCTATTTTCACCACTCCAGTTCCCAGTCTTGCCACCACGGATTCGAAATCAGGTGCTGTCTCGGCTATGGTTGGGCGGGGATTTGGGGCGGTTAGCGTACGCTGCGTGTAGTAATGCTGTGAAGCCAGAAATACTGCAGCCGCTGTGACCGGGAGCATGGCAATCAACCAAGGTTTTTTCCCTTTATCGCGTCGCACTGATCTGTGTTCATCGTTATTCGTAAACTGGTTCATTTGGGCATGGGTGGGGGCTGGAAAGTTGAGGTAGCACGTTTTAATATTCTAACGACAGTCTGTGGATAGCTCTTAAACTTATTGTTGGCCGATTTGATCGGAAATATTACGCGGTGAAAGCTGAAATTTTGAAAGCTGAAACGCGGAAAGGATGAGAACGAGGTTTGTAGCACTGGGTGATCATGATTTCGGCTTCTTGAGTGACTTCTTTGCTTTGGCTTCGAGCTTCTTGACGCTTTCTGCGAAAGGAAGCTCCTCGGGCATGGTTCCGCCGAGTTCCTTGATGGTCTGGCGGACTTTGGCTCCGACATCCCGGTGGGCTGTGTTGGCCTTGTCCTTGCCGGTGATCTTCTCGCGACGGAGTTTTTCCTCGGCCTGGGTGGCGCGGAAGAGGTTGGCGGGGATCGCACGCAGCTTGCCCGCCGTAGCTTTCTTTAGCGAAGGCTGGGCCACCGCGTGCTCCGGGCTGCGCCCACGCTGCCCGGTGGCTGGAAACATGGGGTGGTTCCGCGTTGGGCTGTTGGGTTCCGCGTGATGGGATTGTGCGGGCCACGATTCCGGCGAGGGCGCCGGAATCAGCACGCGATGGCGCGTGCGATCCCCATTCGGCAGTCGCCTTGCTCCTATGCCGCTTTCGATCATATCGGTGACCTCAACGATATGATCTTCGACAGGCTGTAGCCGTATTGGGGTCACTTCCCCGAGAGTTTCGAGGTTTTGGGTCGGGTTGATTTCGCTGGGATTTGGGGTTTGGCCGTTTTATTCGCGAGATTCACGACCTGATGGCCGTTTTCCCACTGGCTGCGTTTCATTGCGGCCATCATAGCGCCGTAGTCGCCTTGGTAGGAGTCGAGGATTTCAGCCCGTTTTTTGCGGATTTCGGTGACGATTGGATTGTTATTCATGGTCTTGGCCTCCAAAGAGTTCGGTGGGAGTGCAGATGGTGGGAGCGCGGTATCCATGGTCCTGGATCACCTTGTCCAGCCGCCGGATGATTTCGGCGTTGGCGATATGTTTGCAGTTCCAAGTGAGAAGGTAGTCGATTCCGTGCCTCGCGGCAACGGCGATGTGACCGGCATCGGCTGCCGCTTTTTGGGGAATGACGCCGCTCTTGAGGATTTTCGCGCCGAGTTTGATTGTTTCGTCGTCGATTTCGAGAAGGGGCAGGCCTTTGATGGCATCCATGCGTTTCCGGGAAGCCTGGGAGTCGCCTCTGCCCGCTTCCTCGATGACCAGTTCGGAGATGAACACGGAGTAGTGGCGCTTCCGGGAATTCCACCAGCGCAGGGTGAGCTGCTGCTGCCCCGCGAGGATCAGATCGTTTGACGGCCTGGCTGTCAGGAAGCTCGGGATGGTCGTTTCAAGATAAACGGTGGCTTTTGGGTTCATTGGGATTCGGTGGAGTTGGGTGGAGTTGGGTGGATTATTTGAGGCGTTTCACGCTGCTTGTCGCAAGCAGCGTCCGCATCTGGGTGATCGCGATGTCGTTGAGCGTGGCGAGGCGGTCGGGTTGTGGCAGACCGTGGCGGATCAGGACGGAGTTGAGGATTTCGAGATTGGTGAGGACGACGAGTGCGGTGGGTAAAAGCTGAGAGTTGAAAATCTGAAACGCTGAAATGTAGAGAAATACCGTGGGCGAGACGCCCACGCTCCCTGACTGCCTGGGGCTTGGTGATGGAGGGCGGGATGAGTGTGTCTTTGATCGCATCGGTGTGGATGCGGTAATTGATCTTCGCGAGGGTGCGCTGGAGGTTCCAATCGAGCTTGAGCCGGTCGTTTTCGTCGTCCTTGAGGCGCTGGAATTCCTTGATGAGGTAGAGCTTGAACTCCGGGCTGAGCCAAGATCCGAACTCGAAGGCAATGTCCTTGTGGGCGTATGTGCCGCCGTAACGGCCAGCGCTCGCAATAAGTCCTTTGGCACCGGTATGTTCGATCCACTTTTTGGCGGAGAGGAAAAAACTATTCCGTCCGGCTTCGTTTTTAATTCCCTCGAATTCGAGGGAATTAAAATCCGGGTTGTTGATCCGTTCCCAGACGCCGAGAAACAGGATTGTGTCCTTGTTTTTGAGCCATTGCTCGATCAGTGCCCCGGCTCCATCGAAGTTCCGCACCATATCGGTGAGCGAGATGTAGTCTCCGTCAGGTTGCGTGAGAATGCCGATGCTTGTTCCCTGTACTTCGATGTTGGTTCGTTTGGCTTTGCTCATGGGATTTCAAAAGTAAGATTGTCCAGCCCTGCCTGGCTTCTAATTGTGGCGAATTCGCCATAATTAAAATCGGGGTTGAAAACGGCAGTGCCTTTGACCTGGATGGTGGCTATGGCTGGTTTTTTCATGGTTAGAGCTTTGCGAGCGAGGCTAGCAATTTCCCGGCATCCGGGAAGCGGTCTTTGGTGTTGCGGACGAGGGATTTGTCGATGATTGCGGCGAGCTGTTTTTCCAAAGCGGGCAGGCGGTCACGGATGGGAACCGGGTTTTCGTTGAGGATGATGTCGATGGGGTCGCGTTTGCTGTCGAAGCGGTAGGGGAATTTTCCGGTGAGGAGGTGGTAGAGTGTGGCTCCAAAGCTCCAGATGTCGGAGACAGGTTTGACGTATTTGAAGTTCACGATTTGCTCGGGCGGCATGAAGACCGGTGTGCCGGCGTATTGCCCAGTGAGACTCATTCCACTTAGACCCGCTTTCTGGAAGTTTTTTGCGAGACCGAAGTCGGAAACCTTGGCGCGACCCTGGTGAACCAGAATGTTGTGCGGTTTGATGTCGCGGTGGACGAAGCCTTCCTTGTGGGCGGCCGCGAGGCCTTCCAGGGCATGGAGCGCCCACGGGCGGAGAGCTTCCCATGGAAGGGAGCCGCCGTTACTGCGGGCGATGTCGGAGAGCGAGCCGCCATCGCAGTATTCCATGACGAAGAAGAAGGTGCCTTCGTCCGAGCCGCTGTCTAGGAAGCGTACGATGTTCGGGTGACGGAGCTTGGCGATGACGGCCATTTCGCGTTTGAACTGCTCCACGGCACGGGTATCGGCCTGGGCGCGGGAGAGCATGATTTTCACGGCCACTTTTTCAGCGCTGCCTTGCTGGGACTTGGCGAGATAAACTGCCCCGCAGCCACCGCGTCCGAGTTCGCGCTCGATGTGGTAGCCCTTGAGCTGGAACGCATCTTCGCCAAGTTTGCCGAAGATAAGCCTTTGCATCGCCTCTGGTGAGAGGCCGGATAGATCACCCTCTGGCAATGCGGCGTTCACTTGCCGCACACCGGGAGCGTCCGGCGTGGCCTCGATGCGGATCTCGATCCTAGACTTGCCGACGGTGATGCAGTCCCCGTGCTTGAGGTCTATGCTGGGATACTGGCGGTTGGCTCCTTGTTCGGGTGTTTCGCCTTTCTCTCGTCCGCCGCATTTTTTCCCGTTCACATGCGTGCCGTTCATACTGCCGAGATCGCGTAGGGAGGCTTGGGGTGGGCAGGCTTCGAGTAGGAAGTGGTGGCGGGAGACTTGCGTGTCGTCGGGAAGGCATAGATGGCAATCCTCCATCCGTCCGAGCAGGAAGGTATCGTGCTCGGTGAGTTCGAAGGCGCGGGTGGTGCCGTCGGGGTTCTGGACTTGGAGGGTGACGGTGGTCATGGGGAGAGTCGGATGGTCAAAAGTCTTGATGTGGAACTAAAAAGATTGGGGCGATACTCCCACACTACTTGATTACGGTCGAGGCGTGAAATCGTCAACCTGGGCTGGATAAAACGGGAGTTGAGATGCCTCCCCAACAGGCTGCGGCGGGACACCACAGCCACTTTTAAGGAACCCAAGGGTGTCGATGCCGGAGAAGCCCATTGATTCAAGTTTTTCGCGGAGAGTGGCGATGGCTGCGTGGGCGAGTTTGTGGGCGGCTTGTTTGGAGATGCCGAGAGAAGCACCGATTTCGGTGTAGCTCTTTCCATCCCGGACGCCTTCGGCGACTTGGCGCAGGCGGGGTGAGAGTGTGGCTAATGCTTGTTCCAGACGTTTCCCGGATTCGAGCGCGGCGGCGTCTTGGTCGGCGGGTTTTCCATTCAGGGCCGGGACTGCTTGGATGCGTGGTTCGGATGAAAGGGTCGCCGGGACATCGAGATCGTAAACGTGGTGCTGGTGGTGGCGGAGCTGGCGGTCGTAGAGATCGCGCAGGGCATTCCGCATCGCACGGGCGGCATAAGCTGTGAGGTCACCTTTGGCCGGATCGAACAAGCTGACCGCACGAGCAAGCGCTTCTTGGGCAGCCATCTCGATTTCCGCATGGGGGAGACCGGGGATGTTGGAGAACTCCCTTGAGATTTTTGCAGCAAGAGGGAGGAGTTCAATCACCCATTTTTCCATGACAGCCGAAGGTTAGCGGGTCGCACGCGTATTAGGCAAGCACCCATCGTCATCGTCTCCATCGTCATCCATGCGGTCGATGAGTCCGATCAACTCGTCCGGAGCGAGCGCCTGGAGCGACTCTTCGGTGGGTGGTTCAAGTCAAGTGTCCAGAGATTGGCGGCTTGGAGCGAGCAGTGGTAATACTGAAGGGCACGCGCCATCGGTAGCTGCCAGATGATGAAGTCCTCGCTCCAACCGGTGTCCTTGGCGATGGTGAAAACCGCGCTCGCCAGCCAGCCAGTGTTCATGACTTTCCCGGCGCATCGTCCTCGCTGGAG
>JBBQDJ010000224.1:0-6597 GCA_038319595.1 Verrucomicrobiales bacterium | reverse complement strand
CTTTCAGGTTTCCACTCTCAGCTTTCTCTCCCGTCTCCCGATCTCTGACCTCTAACTTCTTCCCATTCAAAAATCAACAATCGTCATTCATCAATCGTCAATCTCTTCTCCTCTCCGCGTCCCTTAGCGACCTTTGCGTCTCCGCGGTTCAAGTTCTTCCTCTTCCATCCTCCCGCCTCCCATCCCCTAATCCCGTGCGGCAAAGCCGTTTTACGGGACTCATCCCGTGCGGCAAAGCCGTTTTACGGGACTGACCACTCCATCTCAGCTCTCAGCCTTCCGGTTTCCAGTTTCAGCCCTCAGGGTTCTTCTCTCTTGCCGCTTCCGCCATATCATCCTAGCGTTCAGCCATGGAAAATTACCGCAACCGCATCATTATCGAACCCGGAAAACGGGGAGGTAAACCATGCATCCGGCACATGCGCATCACGGTTTATGATGTGCTTGGCTGGCTCGCAGCGGGAATGAATACCGAGGAAATTCTTGCCGATTATCCCGAACTCACCAAGCAGGATATCCAGGCCTGCCTCGCTTTTGCCGCAGACCGTGACCATCACCTCGTGGCAGCTTCCGCATGAGGTTGCTCATCGATCAAAACTTGAGCCATCGGCTCATCGCCGATTTAAAGGATGTGTTCCCAGATGCGCTCCACGTCCGCCTCTTAGGCATGGCCGAGGCGGATGATCTTGCAATTTGGGACTACGCCAAAGCCCACGACCTCGTCGGAGTCACCCAAGACTCCGATTATTCTGATTGGAATAAACTGCGGGGAGCGCCACCCAAAATAGTCTGGTTGCGTTGTGGAAATGCATAGTCGATCAAATCCATGCCAAACTTCGTAGCGCCGCAGACCGCATCCTCTTGTTGGATTCCGAACGAGGAGTGGAAGTGGTCGAAGTATGGTGAGAATGATTCAGTCGTGCGCCGATCCGATACCGTGCCTTCCTTGACATTCGGCCATTTCAAAACATACTTCTCACATGCTTGCACAGTTTCTTGACGTTGCGATGGAAATGGCTCGGTATGAAATCATCGAAGATGATGAATGCTATTGGGGCGAAATACCCGGGTTTCAAGGCGTTTGGGCCAAGCAGGAAACCCTGGCGGGCTGTCAACGCGAGCTGCGGGAAGCCTTGAGCGATTGGATCGCTCTTCGGCTCCGTTTGGGTATGGAAATACCCGAGATCGCCCGCCTCAACCTGAATCAGATCGGAACCGTCGTGCATGCCTAAGCTGCCTCCGATTTCCCGGCGAAAATTTATCCAGCGATTGCAGGACCTAGGCTTTGAGGGTCCCTTTTCCGGAGGGAAACACCCTCAAATGAGGCGAGGAATCGTCACGCTGGTCATTCCCAATGAGCACGAAGGCGACATCGGGTCCGGCTTCTTGAGCCGCCTGCTCAGGCAGGCAGGGATCTCGCGCGAAGAATGGCTGGGCGACGATTGAACTCGAGTTAAGACTTTAAGCCTAAAGAGGAAGATGATTAACCACGGATTGCAGTAGAGTAGAGAGCAACGGGCGGCTTTCGCCAATCCCGTTGCTCCCCCTCGTCAAACCGGACTTGCGGATTTCCCGCATCCGGCTTTCCTGCAAGCATTTCGTCATAGGCGGATCAGGCCGATTTCCTGGAGGTATTGGTAGTGGCTCATCCCTTGCGGGCGGTGGTATTTCCTTTGGCTGCGCCGGTTCAGGTGAGTGATCATGCGCGTTCTCGCATAGTGACTCACGTCCCGAAACGCTTTGCGCGGGTAGCCTTGTCCGAAGTAATTGCTCCAGCCCCGCAGGAAGGAATTGAGATCCTTCACGACTGCGGGGGTGGGTTTGTAACAATTCTTTGGTCCGGTTTTCTCGCGGATCGCGTCGCGGGCTTTCTGCAACGATTTCTTCGACGGCATGACGTTCAGATAGGTCTTGTCGCTCCCGTAAAGGTCGCGATCAAACCGGAACGTGTAGCCGAGGAAATCGAGACTGTCGCCCTCACCTAGGTTCACCACCTTGCTCTTTTCACGGTTGATGCGTAGTCCCAGCCAGCCTTCGAGCTTGGCATCGAGCCATTCGTCGATGCGATACCCTTGGTACTTGGCGAGGATTACGAAGTCATCAGCATAGCGGACTAACCGAGCGTTAGCCCAATGTCGTGGCCCGTCGTGCCGATGAAACATCTTATCAAACCAATGCAGATAGACATTGGCTAACAGCGGCGATATGACTCCGCCTTGCGGCGTGCCGTTGTCACCGCTTTTACGAGGGGGCTGGGGTTTGTTCCGTTTATCGCATTCGATAATTGGTGCCCGCAGCCAACCCCGGATCAGTCCTAAAACGCCGCGATCCACTACCCGCATCCGCACGCAAGCGATGAGCTTATCGTGGGGAATGGTGTCGAAGTAGCTTTTCAAATCAGCGTCATAGACTGCCGTTCTCCCGTCTTTGAGGTTGGCGCGGATTTCGTCGAGCGCATCGTGCGCTTTTCTACCCGGCCTGAACCCGTGTGAGCAGTTCAGGAAATCCGCTTCAAAGATCGGCTCCAATATTAACACTAACGCCATCTGTGCCACCCTGTCCTTCAGGGTGGGAATGCCCAGAGGTCGCTCACTTCCGTCGGCCTTGGGGATATACACTCGCTTGACCGGGCTGGGGCGGTAGCTTTTGGATTTTAGTTCTTCGTGAAGGGCGGCGAGGAAATTTCCCACTCCGTTTTCCTTCGCGAGGATGTCCTCGGCTCTCACTCCGTCGATGCCCGGGGCTTTCCCCTTTTTGCCGACGTGTTTCCAAGCCGCCTCTAACACGTCCATCCGGCACACCCGGTCATAGAGCGCGTAGAAGCGGAATTTCGGTTCCTTCTTCGCTTTCTGATTTAGCTTCCATCTCAACTGATGCAATTTATCCGGCAGGAGGTCCATCTGCACGTCATGGACGTCCAGATAGTTCCTGTCGGAGATCCCGTAGTGGACCAATGGGTCAAGCGGTTGCATTTTGTTTCGATTGTTGCGCACTTACAGTCAGCCCCCTTCGCTCCAGGATGGTTAGTCCTTTCCTCGCTACTATGAGGCCGTCCGACTCCCGGCGACTGGGCGATGGTCCACGCCAACTTTGCCTTAGACCGACGGGTATCTCAGGTTCCTCGACTTCTCTTTCCCTACGCGCTGATCTCCAGTCACCCCGGGGATTCCATCGGCTGCGTGCAAGTGTCGCTTCACCGATGATGGCAGGCTTCATCCAATCCGGAAGATTGGCCAATCCCACTTTGTGTAACGAGGCCGAAGCGAGTTCAATTGCGTTATGGCTCGCAGGTTCGCCGCACCGGGCTTCGCCTTGGGGATTACTCCTTTCAGCGCCGGATTGGCTACATGTTGGACACTTATTTGACATGTTGATCACATTTCAGATCAATAGAGAAGCCAGACTTGGCCTGACGCACCGGAATACACGGATTTGAAGAGAGTTATGAAAAATTCGGCTCTCACCCAGAGGGTGAATGCCTCAAATCTTGTAACTCATTCATTATCTGTGTCTATCTGCGTTTGCTATGCCCTCTGGGTGCATCTGTGGTTCAATTTTCTTTTCTAGGTTAAGACCTCCGACTCTTTACTCCCTTAGCGTGCCTTAGCGTCCCTTAGCGTCACTTGGCGCCTCTTGCCCCGGCGTAGCACGCGAAGACGGATCGCGCCCCTTCGCGATCCAAATCTCTTCCTTTCCCATTCAAAATCCAAAATCCAACATTGCCTCACCTTCGTGACGCTAGGCCAGTGTCGGCTTCGCCACTTTGATGAGCTCGCTACCGCTCACCCCGCGTTCAAAATTCCTCCGCGTCCCTTAGCGACCTCTGCGTCTCCGCGGTTCAAATTTCTTCATCTTCCTCTTCCATTCAAAAATCAACAATCGTCATTCATCAATCGTCAATCTCTTCTCTTCTCTTCTCCTGTCTCAGGTCTCAGGTCTCGGGACTCATCCCGTGCGGCAAAGCCGTTATACGGAGACAGCCCTCATCCCTCTCTTCAGCCCTCAACCCTCAAGCCTCATCCCTCTCTTCATCTCCTCCGACTGTCGCCCTCTCGGCGTCTCCCTCTGCTCTTTTCCCTTGATTTTCAGGGGCCTAAAGCCGTAAGCTCCACCCATGGGTGCATTGAAGATTCCAGACGATCTCCTTGAACAAGCAAATCAGATTCCTGGCTTGGATGAGCGTGTTGCCCGTTTTATCAAGTTGGAAGTCGCTCAATTCGAAATGCGTCAAAAGCGATTCCGCCCTGAAACCCTAGCCTTGGTCGCTCGCGCTCAAGCGAACGCTGACGCACAGCGCAGCGGAGGTTTTGACTTACACAAAGAACAGGAGGCGTTCCTCCGGCAACTGGACGAAATGGCAAGCTCCGAAAGTCCTTGATCATGTTGCGTGCCGTGCTGGATACCAACGTCGTTCTGGCGGCGGATCGCGCGAGCAATCTCCTCAGTCCGAACAAAGAGATCCTCGGTCGTTGGGCAAACCGTGAATTCACCTGGCTCGTCACCGGCGACATCGCAGCCGAGTATGTGGAGAAATTGCTGGAAAAAGGCAATGCTCCTGAAGCGGTTGAGGCGTTCATCACTCGACTTTTCCTTGTCGCTGAACTTGTCGAAATCCGCTTCTACCACTTCCGCCATTATCCGGTGGATGCCGATGATACCATTTTCCTTCTCTGTGCCATCAATGGCGCGGCGTCACATCTCGTCAGCTACGACCGCCACCTCCTGGATGTGGGGCAATTTTACGACGAATTCATAACCTGCAGACCTGCGGATTTTCTCGCGGTTTTCTAACCAGAAATGAGTCTCTGTTCCGACACGTGGCTGCGGCGTCCCGCCGCTGGGCGCATGAGACGCAAACGAGTCGCCAGAAACAAGCCCTTCCGCCCCCGTAGCTGCGGCTTGCAGCCGCAGTGCGAATGAGAAGCCAAAGAGTTGCCTAAACCAAGACGGACCGCTCAACCTCTGCCACCTCTTCCCCCAGGGTTCCTACCGCGAGGGAGAATCAGAAAAATTTAATCACCATGGGAGCGATAGCGGACATGGACGAACATGCTGGTCTAAATCCTTCGTCAAATTTAACAGATTTTCACAGATGAAGACTCGTAAAACCGTATGAAAGGTGGTTAAACCTCAGGAAATAAACTCATCAAAAACGAGAATCCCAGCTTCTTCCCTTTCTGATCCGTGCCCATCCTGTAATCCGTAGTCAAATCTCCCCCTCTTCATTCAAAAATCAACAATCGTCATTCATCAATCGTCAATCTCTTCTCCTCTCCGCGTTCTCTTAGCGACCTTTGCGTCTCCGTGGTTCAAATTCTTCCTCATCATTCAAAATTCTCCCCCTCTGCCCTCTACCAAGATGAGCCCATCAAAATCATTGATTCTTTCCATTCAAGGCCTCAGCGGTGAACTTCCTGCCTTTGGGGTTAAAGCGCTCTGGCTTTTCGGATCTGCGGCACGTGGGGAAGTCGGCGCGCATGATCTTGATTTTCTCGTCGAATTCGAAAACCCACCCACACTTGTCGGGTTCATGGATCTTAAATACTTTCTCGAGGAACGGCTCGGCAAACCCGTCGATCTGCACAGCAAGGGAGCGTGCCCGGACCGCTTCTTCAAACGTATTCAACCCGACCTGCTGCATGTCGCGTGATCCGGCACTTCGGCTTGAGGACATCCTTGAGGCTGCCTCTGCGGTCGAACTCTATGTTCTGGGCTTCGATTTCGAATCCTTTGCGGCGGATCGCCGGACTGTCGATGCGGTAACGCGCAATCTCGAAATCATCGGCGAGGCAGTCAAACATCTTCCTCCCGAGATCACCGATCCACTACCGGAGATTCCATGGCGTGCGATCGCGGGATTCCGCGATATTCTAGCCCACAGCTACTTTCGGACCGAGGATTCGATGATCTGGGATGCTGCGACCATTCACAATCCGGCGCTCATCCATGCCGTCCAAGGAGTTCTCGGAAAGATGTGATTTCCGAGTCCTATCTAACTGTCAGAACCCAATTGCCGGAGGCGCCCACAAAAACCCACGCTAAGGCCAGAAGCCCAGACCGCACAAGCCGTTTTCACGTCTTAGACCCACTTCATCCCATTCCACCACCCCGCCCCCCCGTTTCTGTCCTCAAGGCTGATCTTCCCATCTCTTCCCTCTGGATTCTTGATTCTGACTTCCTCTCCCTCTCCCATTCAAAAATCAACAATCGTCATTCATCAATCGTCAATCTCTTCTCTTCTCCTGCCTCCTGTCTCCCCTCTTCCTCCGGCCCTTTCCACCCGGTATTTGTGCCTTGAACCCGCAAAGCCAGCCGATTACTTTCCCCTCATGATTCAGCTCGACAGAATTACTCAGGATCCGAATCGAATGAATGGCCAGCCTTGTCTTCGGAATCTCCGTTTGACGGTGCGGCGGGTCATCGAAATCGCCGCCCTCTATCCCGACCGCGTTGAACGCCAGACGGAAGTTCCCGAGCTTGAGGACGAGGATGTCACCCAAGCCCTTCACTATGCAGCACTCCAGTTGCCGGATGGAATCATCCCTCTGAATGCCGATGCGTTGGTTGCTTGACCAAGGACTGCCTCGCAGCGCAGCG
>JBBQDJ010000223.1:0-6598 GCA_038319595.1 Verrucomicrobiales bacterium | reverse complement strand
GTGGCGCTCCCGGTAAGATCTCGATCTACACCCGCAACACTTCGTCCGGCACTTACAAGGACTGGCAGAAGCTCGCCATGGGCGGTCGCGACTATCCCTCCAGTTCTCAGAAAATGGCGGGCACCGAGCAGATCGCTCAAGAAGTGGCGAAGAACAAGAACGGCATCGGCTACGTCGGCCTCGCCTATTCCAAGGCTTCCGGCACCAAGGCGCTCCCGATCGACGGCGTAGAGCCCGTGGCCACGAACGCCAAGAAATACGCCTACGCTCGCCTCTGCTATTTCTACGCTCCTGACAAACCGAGCGCAGAAGCCGATGCTTTCATGAAATACGTCGAGTCTCCTGCAGGCCAGGAAATCGTCCGCAAGGTCGGTTTCATCCCGGTGAAGGATCTCTAAGAAAGTTTGTTGTTACCGGTTGCTATTCCATGAGCATCGCAGGCTCGCCTGCGATGCTCATTTTCTTGTCTATCCCGCCCCTTCCCCCTACCACCTCGTTCATCCCGCATGCCGAACGAAGAAAACGTCCCGAACCAGCTGCCCCATCGCTTCCAGAAGCGGGGCTTCTCGTATGAGCGGGTGATCAAATACTTCTTCGCATCCAACGCGGGTCTGACGATTCTCATTCTGGTCCTGATCATTGCCTTCCTTCTCAAGGAAGCTCTCGGATTTTTCCCCGGCTACCAGCGCGAGCTTGAGGTCTATCGCATCGCTGGCCTGGAATTCGTCGACATCTCTCGGAAAAATCTAACCGCCCACGAGCAACTGACCAGCGTGCTCAACCGCGCATACTACGCCGAGATCAATGGTAAGTGCGCCCGCCAGCTCCGCCGCAGTCAGGAGGCGAGCGCCCTCTACAACGCCTACACCGACCAGACCGGCCCCACCCGCGACCTCGTCGTTAACAACTCCCAGGCGGGCAGCAATGCCGAATCCGAAATCCTAGTCACCCTCAAGACCAACTTCGAAAAGCAAAAGGCCAAGGCCCTTTCCTCGCTGCCCGCCACGCCGCACCTCACGGAAACGGAGCGTCGTGAGCTAATCGAATCCATCCGGACCCGCGCCCTCGAGGACACCGAGGATCCCGCATTCGTCGCCATGCTTGCCGCCGAATTCGCCGCCGCCCAAGCGAAACAGGCCGAGCCGCTGCAAGGCCTGCGCGCCACCATCGACTCCTTCGAATCCGCAGGCTCAGAACTCAGCTCGCTCGTCTCGGAAATGACCGAATCCGTCACCGCCACCAAAGACAAAATCCAGGAGGCCGACATTCTTGAAAAGGATCGTAAAACCCTGCTCGCCGCAGCCGCCAGCGCCGAAGATCTCGCCGAGCGCGAAAAACTCACGGCGGAAGCGCAGGCATCCCTCGCTGAAAAGCCCGATGTCGAAGGGCCGATCCAACTTCTGCTAGAACGCCGTCCGGACTGCGTCAAGGCCCACGCCGCACTCAAGGAGGCATCTGCGGGAATCGTCGGCCAACTCCCTGCCGTTCTCAGCCAGCCCGAGTCCGCCCGCTTGTTGAAAGTGGCTCGCGGCATCTGGCCCATCTTCCTAGCAGATCTCGAAAAGACACCGGCAGCGATCAACAGCTGGAAACATGACGAACCCGTCCCGCTGACTGATGCGATCACCTCGTTTCTCTCTGGCAAGGATTGGGTCACCGGTGGCGAGTGGCAGGATTTCTACGGCATTCTCCCGCTCGCCGCAGGCTCGCTGATGATCTCGATCGTCGCGCTGGTCATCGCTATTCCCACCGGCATCGGCGCGGCGGTTTATGTCAACCAGTTCGCGTCCGGGCGGGAACAAGCTATCGTCAAGCCCGTCATTGAATTCATTCAGGCCATTCCCTCGGTGGTGCTTGGGTTCATCGGCATCCTGGTTTTCGGCACGGTGCTGCGGGACCTTTCATTGATGGACACGCTGCAATGGATTCCGGGATTCCCGATCGAAGAACGGCTGAATATTTTCACCGCCGGCTGCTTGCTGGCGCTGATGAGCATTCCCACCATTATCTCGCTCGCGGAGGATGCCCTCAACAACGTGCCCTCCGCCTATGCAGAAGCTTCCGAAGCACTCGGTGCCTCACGGGTGCAGACCACCTTCCGGGTCGTGATTCCCGCCGCGTTTTCGGGAATCCTGGCTGCCGTCCTGCTCGGCTTCGGACGGGTGATCGGTGAGACCATGGTCGTCCTGCTGGTCGCCGGAAACCGGATCAAAATCCCTGACTTCACCAGCGGCCTCGGCACGTTTTTCCAACCGGCCCACACGCTCACCGGCATCATCGCCCAGGAACTCGGAGAAGTCCCGCTCGGCAGTGTCCACTACCGGGCGCTGTTTGTCGTCGGCATCCTGTTATTCGCCGTGGTCCTTGCGATCAATGCCACTGCGCATCGCTTCGTGAGTAAAATGAAGCACTGATTTTCCGCCCCATGTTCAAACCTGAAAACCTCATTCGCAAGGGCCTCCCAAAAGGCCACTTCAAGGATGTCGTGGTGCGCTCCGTGCTCGCCGGTGTCACCTATCTCGTGGTGCTCATCGCGGCGCTGTTGTTCGGGAAAATCATCATCGACGGCGCACCCGTCCTGTTCAAGGCGGAGGCTCCGTTCGTGGACTTGGAATTTCTAACCGCCAAAAACCAGACGCTGCATGTCTTCGACGACGCACAGGGCAATCGTCTCCAGCTCCCCGCTTCCGATTACAGCGAATACCTCAAGGCCAACGAGGGTAAGGAAATCTTCAACGAACAGACCTATTCCTACTCCGGCGGCGGCATCGCGGGCCCCATCGCCGGCACCGCGTTACTCACCATCGGCTCGATGATCATCGCGTTGTTCTTCGGCGTCTGCGCGGCCATTTATCTCTCCGAATACGCGAAACAAAGCCCCTTCATCCATGCGGTGCGGCTGGCCATCCTCAACCTTGCCGGCATTCCCTCGATCGTCTTCGGGCTCTTCGGGTTCTCCGTTTTTGTGCTCGCCGTCCCGGTGATCACCGCCACCCCAGCCAGCCGCTCATTGCTCGCCATTCCACTGTATTTCAATGATTGGTTCTTAAGTTTCCAAGGATGGAATTCCTCACTCATGGCCGGTTGCGCCACCTTGGCCTGTATGATTCTTCCCGTCATCATCACCGCCTCCGAGGAGTCACTGCGCGCAGTGCCACAGGGTTTCCGCGATGCCTCGCTGGCCATGGGAGCCACCCGCTGGCAGACGATCCGGAAATGCGTGCTGCCCTTTTCCCTTCCTGGAATTCTAACATCATCGTTGCTTGCCATCACCCGGGTGGCCGGAGAAACTGCGCCGATCATGTTCACCGCCGCCGTCGCCGCGAAGGACGACTTCCCGTGGCAGGGACTCAAAAGCCCCTTCGACATCCTTTCCTCCCAAGTCCAGGCGCTGCCCTATCACATCTACACGCTTGCCGCCCGCATCCCGAGCTCAGAATACACCCAGCGCGCCCAGTATGGCTCCGTTTTTGTCTTCCTGCTGCTCGTCGCCTCGCTCTCGCTCGGATCCATGATCCTCCGCAGCAAACTGAGGTCCAAACTCAAGTGGTAACCATGAGCACTGCGATTCAAATCCAAAACCTCGACTTCGCCTACGGCACCAAGCAGGTGCTTCATGACGTGACTCTGGACATCCCGGCACGTCAGATCACCGCGTTCATCGGCCCGTCCGGTTGCGGGAAGTCCACGCTCCTTCGCTGTTTCAATCGCATCAACGACCGCATCACAGGCGCCCACCTCACCGGCGGCTCCATCCGCGTTCACGACATCGACATCAACCGCGACGACATCGATCTCCAGGAGCTCCGCCGCCGCATCGGCATGGTTTTCCAAAAATACAATCCCTTCCCCAAGTCGATTTACGAAAACGTCGCCTTCAGCCTGCGCTTGGCCGGATCTAACAAACGCTCCGAGCTCGACGGCATTGTGGAAAACGCCCTGAAAAGCGCCGCGCTCTGGGACGAGGTGAAGGACCGCCTCCACAGCAGCGCCTTCGGTCTATCTGGCGGTCAGCAGCAACGGCTTTGCATCGCCCGTGCCATCGCCAACCAGCCGGAAATTCTTTTGATGGACGAACCCTGTGCTGCACTCGATCCTCTTGCCACCTTGAAAATCGAGGAACTCATCTGCGAGCTGAAGAAGCAATACACCATCGTCATCGTCACCCATAACATGACGCAGGCCACCCGCTGCTCCGACATGACCGCCTTCATGTATCTTGGAAAACTCATCGAATACGGCCCTACCATGGGGATTTTCGAAAATCCGCAGAATCCGCAAACGGAAGCCTACGTGACCGGCACTTTTGGCTAACCCCTCAATCCGCCATGCATGACACCTTGATTCATCACCAAGCCGGCGAGTTGGCTGCGACTTCCATCTCGGTGCGCGACATGGATTTCAGCTATGGGTCCACCCAGGCACTCAAGAACATCAACTTGGAAATCCCCGCCAACGGCGTCACCGCCTTCATCGGCCCCTCCGGCTGCGGAAAGTCCACCCTCCTGCGTTGCATCAACCGCATGAACGATGAAATCCCGGGAACCCGCGTCACCCGTGGTAGCATCCACATTGGCGACGTCGATATTTATGACCGTTCCGTGGACGTGGTGAAACTGCGGCGCGACGTGGGCATGGTTTTCCAAAAGTCCAATCCGTTTCCGCGCAGCATTTACGAAAACGTCGCCTACGGCCTTCGTCTCAGGGGCGAGCGGAACAAGGCCAAACTGGACCAAGCAGTTGAAGCAGCGCTCAACGCCTCAGCACTTTGGGATGAAGTGAAAGACCGCCTCCAGGAATCCGCCCTCGGACTCTCCGGCGGACAACAGCAACGCCTTTGCATCGCACGCACCATCGCCGTGAAACCCCGGGTCGTCCTGATGGACGAACCTTGCAGCGCCCTTGATCCCATCGCCACCGACAAGGTCGAGGAACTCCTGTGGGATCTGAAGTCGGATTATACCTTCATCATCGTCACCCATAACATGCAGCAGGCATCCCGGGTGTCCGACAAGACCGCCTTTTTCTACATGGGGGAATTGATTGAATTCTCAGACACCGCGCGCATATTCACCAATCCAAGCATTAAAAAAACCGAAGACTACATCAGCGGTCGTTTCGGCTGACCCCTTCCCCCTCACATCTCATGAACAGTCCACACATCTTCCGCGATTTCGATAAGGCGATGGAATCCTTGAAAGGCGAGGTCCTAACGATGGCCAGCCTCGCCCGTCAGAACCTTGAGAAAGCGATGCGCTCCCTGCTGGAACGCGATATCGATCTCGCACGCACCGTCATCGCCGATGATTCGGACGTCGATGACCTCGAACGCAAGATCGACCAAGCTGGCATGGACATTCTGGTCCGGTTTCATCCCGTGGCTTCCGACTTGAGACTGGTGATCACCTCGATGAAAATGGCCCACAATCTTGAGCGCATTTCGGACCATGCCGTGAACATCGCCAAGCGCTCGAAGAAAATCTGCAAGGCCCAGCCTTTGGAGGAAGCCGCCCTCGCCGAGCCGCTGTATTCCCTAGCAGATAAACTCCTCCGCGACTCCCTGATGGCTTACACCGATGCGAACAGCGAACTCGGAGAAGGACTGAAAATCCGCGACAAGGAACTCGATCGCCTGCACAAGCAGATGATCGCCTCGCTCAGCGCCCGCCTCGAAGACTCGAACGGGCGGGCGGAAAATCTGTTACATCTCATCTTCGTTGCGCGCTCGATCGAACGCATCGGCGATCTCGCCGTCAACATGGGCGAGGACGCCGTCTTCCTCGGTGAAGCCCGCAACATCCGCCACGAATACCGCAAGCAGGAGTCGTCCGAAGGCAAGGCGGAATAGGAGTTCAGGTGCCGCTGGACGAAGTAAGGGGCATGGACGAGACGTCCGCCGTGCAGAGCAGGATCACTTCAAGCTGGCTGCTTTTTCCGAAATTTTCCGGGTCACCTTGTCCGCATCGGCCTTGACCAGATGGATCCCGTCGGAGGTCTGGTAGTCGTTACCCAAATCGATTCCCAGCCACGTGTATCGATCCTCAGGAAAGCGTGATGCCATTGCTTTTCTAACGGCGGCCGGCTCAGCGAGGTCCATGAGCGTGGGATCGATGGGCATTTCGAAGAAAACACATTGGGTGCCAGCCTTGGCGAGTGAATCGACGATTTCTCCCAAGCGCTGGGTTCGCGCGGCAAGATCCGTTTCTGATGGAGGACGGCTGAGATGCTCGCGGTTGGCGCGCATGACATTTTCCATCACGGAGGCGTCCATCGGCTGCTCGGCTGCGGGTTCTGCCTTTTTGCCGCCGTTCAGGACCTGCGTCACGCCGTGGCAGATTCTTCCGACCCAGGCGTTGAGGAATCCGACCTGATAATTTGAAGGTCGTCCTTCCTCTTTAAAAATGGGAGACGCGTCCCGCAGCTTGCGCCGCCACGGGCTGGTGGCATCATCCGCGAGGCCCTTGTCGGTGTCCCGCATCAGGGTGTTGGACTCGACGAACAAGACCGGCGGTTGCTTGCCAGTTTGATGGATGATGTCGAGACCGGTGAACGAGCCGCCAGCCGGAAAAGTAAGTTTCACGAAGCCCGCACCGAGGAT
>JBBQDJ010000222.1:0-6652 GCA_038319595.1 Verrucomicrobiales bacterium | reverse complement strand
GGCCGGAGCCGATTTTATCCCAGCCGGTCATTTTGATATTGGCTGCCTTGAGGGCGGCGTCCGAGGCTTCGATGAGGGCGACGAAACCTTTGGTTTCGATGATGCCGATTGCTTGCTTGGCCATGTTAATAAGAAGTTGATTGTTGATGGTTGAGAGAAAACTCAAGCGATGCCGAACTGAGAGAGAAGCTCATTGTGCGGGCGGGCGATGACGTGCGACGAGACGAGTTCGCCGACGCGACCAGCGGCTTCGGCTCCGGCATCGACGGCAGCTTTCACGCTACCGACGTCACCTGTGACGAGGACGGTGAGGAATCCCCCGCCGGTTTGGATTTGTTTCACGAGGGTGACGTTGGCGGCTTTCGCCATCGCGTCGGTGGCTTCGACGCTGCCGACGTAGCCTTTGGTTTCGATCATGCCGAGTGCAGTGCTCATAGTGTTATTGTTGCTGGTTAGGATTGAGAGTTATTTGATCAGTTCGCAGAAAGTATCGGGCTTTAAGCCACAGGCGTTGCCCTCGTCGGTATCGATGTGGACTTCGTTTTTGAATGACGGATCCACGCGGACGACGAGGTTATCGAAAGTCATGCCGAGCGGGCCGTGCACTTTGAGTTTCATGACATCGAGGTGTTTCACCCCATAAAACGCCGCGTCTTCCGGGTTCATGTGGGCGTGCGGTTGGGCACGGATGACGCCTTCATCGAGTTGGAAGTAGCCGTGCGGCCCCATCAACATGCAGCCGGGAGTGCCTGCGATATCGCCGGACATGCGGACCGGAATGTCGAACCCGAGGGCGATGGCGTCGGTGTAAGCGAGCTCGACCTGGTTCAAACTCCTGCATGGACCGAGAATGCGGAGATTGGAAATAATCCGGCTGCGGGGACCGATGAGCGTGATGAATTCTTTCGCTGCGTATTGCCCATCCTGATAGAGGGCCTTCATCGGCGTGAGCTTGTGGCCAGGGCCGAAAAGCGCCTCAACGGCTTCTTGGGTTAGGTGGCAATGACGCGCAGAAATATTGACCAGCAGGGCGTTGGGAGCCTTGGACGCGGCGGGCAACGGGAGACCAAGGCGGGAGTATACCTGCTCGCGAACCAAATGTTCAACGACTGCTCGCTGCGGGGTTTGTGAGATCGGTGCGGCCATCTGTGAGCTTGTTTTTGCTGGATTTGGTTGACAGGTCAACCAAAAACTCCAACACTTCCCAAAGAAACACAGAAATACACGAATTTTGCTCGCTATCGATCGCCATCGCCGGATTTTGGACCTTATGAACCAAGCTGGCACGCTGAGAACCATCGAAACTGCCGCCGACCTGGGCGTGACGGATGAGACGGTGCGCAAGGATTTCGAAGTGATGGAAAAGCGCGGCGAATTGATCCGGATCCACGGCGGTGCGAGCCGACCGGAGCGGACTCGTGAGGAACTCCCCTTCAATGAGCGCCAGGCGATCCGCCGGGAGGAAAAGCTGGCGATTGCAAAAATCGCCGCGAGCCGGATCCAAGCAAATGACACGATTTTCCTGGATGCCAGTTCGACGGTCCTGACCCTCACTGAATTCCTGCCGGATCTGCCGCTGACGATTCTAACCAACGCGCTCAATGTTTTCACCGCGCTGTCTGATCGACCGAACATCGACCTGATCTGCACAGGAGGACTGTTTGATTCCAAGTCACGCTCGTTCATCGGTTTAACGGCGGAGAAATCCCTCCAACGCTACAACATCCACCGCATGTTCTTTTCTGGCAGTGGCCTCCATCTGGACCGCGGCGTCAGTGAGAGCAATTCCCGGCAAGCGGCATTCAAGGAACGCGTCATCGCCAACGCGGAGGATGTGGTTTTTCTAGCAGACCACTCGAAGCTTGGAAAAAAGTCGGCATTCTTCTTTGCAGAAGTTTCCAGTCTCACCTGCCTGATCACGGACAAGGCGGCATCGCCGGAGTTTACCGAGCAGGTCAGGCAGCGCGGGATTGAAGTCCTGCAAGGGACTTGATGGCGGTTACTCGACCGTGACGCTCTTCGCAAGATTCCGTGGTTGGTCGATCTCACAGCCCCGCAAGCGGGCGACATGATAGGCGAACAGCTGGAGGGCGACGACCGCAGGAATCGTGGCGACCAACGAATGGCAACGTGGGATGGTGATGAAGTCATCCATGCACTCGGCGGTTTCATGATCAGCTTCGGTGACGATTCCGAGAATCCGCGCGCCGCGGGCGCGACATTCCTCGATGTTACCGAGCGTCTTGTCCTTACCTGGAATGTCCACGGCGAGGGCGATGATCGGCGTGCCTTTTTCCAACAGGGCGATGGGACCATGCTTGAGCTCAGCGGCGTGGTAACCTTCTGCATGGATGTAGGAAATTTCCTTAAGCTTGAGGGCGCCTTCGAGGGCGACCGGATACATCGGTCCACGGCCAATGAAGAAGGCGTGTTCGTTGTGCGTGTAGTCGGCGGCGATTTTTGCGATCTTGTCATTTTGTAGGATGACCTTGGCGACGAGTTCGGGGATGCTCTCGATCTCGCGGGCAAGCTTGGATCCATCCTCACGCGAGAATCGACGGCCACGGCCGAGCTTGAGCGCCATCATTAGCAAGACGGCGACCTGACAGGTGAAGGCCTTGGTCGATGCTACGGAAATCTCGGGACCGGCGTGCAGATAGACTCCCCTGCCCGTCTCGCGGGCGATGGTGGAGCCGACGACGTTGCAGAGACTCATGACAAACGCACCTTTTTGATTCGCCTCACGGACTGCTGCTAGAGTGTCAGCAGTTTCACCCGATTGAGAAATGGCAACCACGAGATCACGGCTACCGAGGATGGGATTTCGATAGCGAAATTCGGCCGCCTGTTGGACTTCGGCGTGGACGTCAGCAAGATCTTCGAACGCATATTCTCCGACAAGTCCGGCATGCAGTGAGGTGCCGCATCCAATTAGAACGACGCGGTTAAGTTCGGCGAGTTCGCGCGGCGAAGTGCCCATGCCGGCGAGCACGGACGTGCCGAGATCGAAATCGAGGCGGCCCCGGATGGCATTTCCTAACGAGTCGGGCTGCTCGTGGATTTCCTTGAGCATGAAATGTTCGTAACCACCCTTTTCAGCGGCAGCAGCATCGATGCCCAGCTCGGCGATCTCGCGGGTGACCGGGACGTTGTTGAGGTCGCGGATATCGACGGAATCGGCGGTGACGATGGCAATGTCGTTGTCGTCCAGATAGATTACCCGCTGGGTGTGGGCGACGATGGCGGAGGCATCGGAGGCGATGATCGTTTCGCCATCGCCGACGCCGATGACGATGGGACTGCCACGACGGGCGGTGATGATTTTATCCGGTTCCTGAGCGGATAGAACGGCAATTCCGAAGGTGCCGTTGACCTGATGAAGCGCATCGCAAACCGCTTGGAAAAGATCGCCCTTGTCGCAATCGCCAATGAGGTGGGCGAGGACTTCGGTATCTGTCTCGGAGTAGAAATGGTGGCCTTTTCCTTCCAACCGGGCACGGAGCGCGCGGTAGTTTTCGATAATGCCATTGTGGACGAGCGCGATGTCGCCGGATTGATCGAGATGCGGGTGGGCGTTGACCTCGGTCGGCGGACCATGGGTCGCCCATCGAGTGTGGGCGATGCCGGTGGAAGCGCGGTGAAAGAGGGCCGCGTCCCAATCGGCGTGAGCCTTGTCGCTGAGTTTGGCGACTTTCCCCGGCGACTTGGAAACGAGCACGCGGTCATCGTCGAGGATGGCAACGCCCGCCGAGTCATAGCCGCGGTATTCGAGGCGGCGCAGGCCGTTAATGAGGACGGTGGCCGCGTCCGCTTTTCCGATGTATCCGACGATGCCGCACATGGTGGTGATTAGTGATTGGAGATTGAAGAGTTTTTAACCGCAGATGAACGCAGATGAACGCAGATGAAGAGAGGGATGGAAGATTGTGGAATTCAGAGAGCGTGGAAAAACATGCCTGTTCCAAATTTTCTTTCTGGTGCCTCTGCTCTTGATTCCAAATCTGCGTTTATCAGCGGTTGAAATTGATTAATATTGAGATTGAACATCCTGTTGGACGATCTCGCCGGGACGGGTCGTGGTGTGAGGCCAGAGTTTGCGGCCGGGGTAGATGGAGGTGTTGATGCCGGTGTGGACGCCGTCGCCGATGATGGTGCCGAACTTGCGGCGGCCGGTGTCGATGAGGACGCCATCGACCATGGAGCGGTGGTTTTTTCCGTCGTGGCGGAGATTGGAGGTGGTGGTGCCGGCACCGAGGTTGACCTTTTCGCCTAACACGGAGTCCCCGATGTAGGAGAGATGGCCGACGTTGGTGTGAGAGAGGATGAGGCAGTTCTTGATTTCGACGGACTGGCCGATGTGGCAGTTGTCGCCGATGGAGGTGTTGCCACGAATGTAGCAGTTAGGCCCAATCTTGCAGTTCGCTCCGATGACCACATTTCCTTCAATGAAGACGCCGGGGAGGATGCGAGTGCCAGGGCCGATGTGGACGATGCCTTCGATGACGGCGGAAGGATGGATCTCGCCTAAGATCAAATCCCCCATCAGGGAGGAAACGTAGAGTTCATTCGCCCGGAGCAGGTCCCACGGATAGCGGATGCTGAAATCGGCGGGAAGCCAATCCCTGATCGGGTGCTGAGAGAGTGGGATGTTGCCTATCGGAAAGTCATCGATCTTCCGGGTCAGGGAAAGCGGCCAACAGTCGGAGATTTCAAGAGACATGGACTGGACCTATCGGATTTCCTCGTGGATGGCTGACGAGAATTTCCCGATCCACTCTTCCACCATCTCTGCCTCGCGGTGTTCGACGAGGATGCGGATCTTGTTTTCGGTGCCGGAGTAGCGGATGAGCTGACGGCCGGCGTCGCCGAAGGCCGCGTCGGCTTCTTTCATGAGCTTCTGGATACCCGCGAGGCCGGCGAGCGGCGGTTTGGAGGCGACCTTGAGATTGACGAGTTCGCTGGGGAACTCGCGCATGCAGGCGGCGAGTTCGGCGAGGGTGGCTTTTTTTTCCTTCATGACGCGCAGCACTTGGAGGGCGCTGAGGATGCCGTCGCCGGTGGTGGCGTGGTCGGCGAAAATGAGGTGACCGGAGTTTTCACCGCCGAAGGAGCCGCCCTTCTCGCGGAGGGCCTCGATCACGTTGCGGTCACCCACAGCGGTGGTAATGACCTCGATGCCAGCCTTCCGCATGGCTTCGTGGAGGCCAAGGTTGCTCATCACGGTGCAGGCCATCCGGTTGCCGCGGAGTTTTCCTTGCTCCAGCAGCGATAATGCGGCGAGGGCGAGGATGCGGTCGCCCGAAACCGGGGTGCCGGTGGCGTCCGTGAAGATCACGCGATCGGCATCGCCATCGAAGGAAATGCCAAGGTCCGCGCCGTGCTGACGGACGAGTTCGCCGGCGGTCTGTGGGTAGAGCGCGCCGCACTTGTCGTTGATGTTGATGCCATCGGGCTCGCAGCCGTGTTTGATGACTTCTGCACCGAGTTCCTTGAAAATGAGTGGCGCAATGAAATAGGCCGCGCCGTGGCCGCAATCGACGACGATCTTTAGGCCGTGCAGGGAAATATTGTCGGCTGTGTGCTTGGCAAACTCAATATAGCGGCCACGGGCGTCATCGATCCGGTAGGCCTTGCCGATTTTTTCCGACGTCATCGCACGAGGCTCGGGCTCGTCGCCTAAAATGTGGCGCTCGATGATTTCTTCGAGTGCGTCAGAGAGCTTGTAGCCGTCGGGTCCGAAGATTTTCAGCCCGTTATCCTCGTAGGGATTGTGCGACGCGGTGAGCATGATGCCGGCGGCGGCGCCCATCGATTTCGTGAGGTGGGCGATCGCCGGGGTCGGTAAGGGTCCCGGAAGAAGGACATCCATGCCCATCGAGACGAGACCGGCGGTCAGCGCGGTCTCCAGCATGTAGCCGGAAATGCGGGTATCCTTGCCGATGACCACACGGTTGCGGTTGTGACCAGAAGAGCGCAGCACTTGGGCCACCGCCTTGCCGGCACGGAGGGCGACCTCGGGGGTGATGGGGAATTCGTTCGCCTTGCCGCGGATGCCGTCGGTTCCAAAAAGTTTCATGCAGTTTTCAATGGGGCCAAGCCAGCGAAGGTCCAAAATTTCGTGATCCACTCAAGGCGAAACCGTGGAGGCAACAGGCCGCTGGCAAGCATTCATTGCAATGCCAGCACCCGCAAAAGCAAGCAAAGATCCAAGACAGTTCATCGAACCGGTGCCGTTATCTTGGACAGAACCGATTTGCCCCCTTGCCGGAGGCCGGAACAAGCGGAAGAATCCACGGCACGGGGAATGCACACCGGCCTCTACGAAATCAAATGAAACCTAAGTTCAAAATCATCATCCCCGCCGTCTCGACCAGTTTGGCCTTGGTTGGCTACGTCGCGGCATTCGGTTTCCGAAATGAGGAAACGCTCGATGCCAAAGGCACCGATGCGGCGATCACCGCTCTCACTTCGAAATTGCTAGAGAGTTCGCAGTTCGCGCACCAGCAGCTCAATGATGAAATGGCCGGCAAGTTTCTTGACCGCTACCTCGACGCGCTCGACGGCGCCCACCTGATTTTCCTCAAGAGCGATCTTGAGGAATTCGCCAAGGCGCGACCCAACCTAGCCAAGGCGACTCGCGAGGACGGCGACA
>JBBQDJ010000221.1:0-6719 GCA_038319595.1 Verrucomicrobiales bacterium | reverse complement strand
AGCCCGTTCCCGTTCGATGGCATCGCGCTCGGCGGCGAATTTCTGATTCTCAAGCTGGCGTTCGAGATCGCGCTGGCGCTCGGCGGCTTCTTGATTCTTCTGTTCGAGCGCGGCGATCCGCTTGTCGATTTCCTGCGAATTCTTTTTGCAGCCGGAAGCTACGAGAACACAGGCGGCGGCGAGGGTGAAGATTGATCGGGTTTTCATAATCAGTGGTTCGATGGGCCGTTCGACGCAATCGGGTCCATGGTCATTCAGATGAAATGTCCGTCTCAGTGCATCGCGGGTGAGGGCACCTCAAAAACCACCCTTGGCTGACCTGTCCGCCCGCCCGTCAACTCACGGCGGACCACCCTGACGCCTAACAACTCTTCGATCATCCGTTGCTCCATGGCCACGGCCCGCGGGTATCGGTCGAAAATCCTCTGCAGCGGATTGTGGAATTCCTCGATACTGCTGCCGCCCGCAGGATCATTGTTCAAACGAATGGAACATCCCTGCCTGATCCGGAGGCCGACCAGCTTGTCCACTTTTTCAGCAAACGTTCGGCCCTTGGCGATCACCAGCTGCCATTTCGCCTGTTGCATCTGAAAATGTTGGAAGAGCACCTTGTCCGGCGTGTTCTCACCGAAAAGCCCCTTCAGCTCATCAAGCACCTCCAGCGTGAACTCCACACCCGCCTGAGGAAACAAAGCGTCCGCTTTCGCGCTGAGACTGTAGAAAATTTCCGGCCGGCCCACCGCAGTCCGGGGGACTCGCGAGCGGTCCACATAACCGATCTGCTTGAGTTCTTCGCAATGTTGCTTCACTGCCATGTAACTGGCTCCCACCTGCCGAGCCAACTCACTCACTGCCAAGCCACCCGTAAGCTTTAGGGTTTCAAGAACCGCTCTCCATTGCGGCTTGATCAATTCTTGGAATACCGGAAGAAGCATGGCTAAGCCTTTGATCTTCCATCGATTTATTCGAAGAGGCAATGTCCAAAATTAGACCAACTCGGATTGACAATCCGGAGGTCCGAACCAACGGGTTCACCGTCGGACCCTGACCGGAACCGGAAGCGGCTTGCTGACAGCCACCGCCTTGGCCGCTTCCCTACCCAACCGCTTCAGCAGCGCGATCAACGAGGCAGTTAGAAAGTATTCTTTGAGAAGGGCCTCACGGCGCTCACCATTTTGAGACTTGCTTACGATTTTCATGGTTTATTTTTCGGTTTCAAGCCCAGACCGACTGTATCAGCTGAGCCAACGTTCAGGGTTACGCTCGCAATCTTACGGGCGCAAACTGAAATCCAAGGTGCATGATGCGCACAATCCACAAAGGCCGCCGCATAATTTTGGAAATCCGGATAAACTTCTCGATTCCAGCCCGCCAATCGTCTCTACATCCTGCCCCATGTCCGAACGCACCGGCATCCTCCTCGTCGTTTCCGGCCCGTCCGGGTCAGGTAAAACCACGCTTTGCCGGAAACTGGCGGATTCGGGTGAGGCTCACTACTCGATTTCCTGCACCACCCGCCCTCCACGGCCCGGTGAAGTGAAAGGCAAAGATTATCACTTTCTCTCCCAGGAGGAGTTTCACCACAAGCTGGAGGCCGGAGAATTTCTCGAACACGCCGTCGTGCACGGCAACCTCTACGGCTCGCTAAAGATCGAGGTCCTGTCCTTTCTTTCCGCCGGAACCGATGTCGTCATGGACATCGACGTGCAAGGAGCCGAACAGGTGCGAAACTGTCCGGACGATGACATCCAACACGCGTTCGTGGATCTTTTTGTCATGCCCCCGAGCGAGAAGGAACTCCACGAGCGTCTTTCCGGACGCGGCACCGACAGCCGGGAAACCATCGAACTCCGCATGGCCAACGCCCTCGAGGAAATGCGGCACTGGAGACGCTATGCCTACCGCCTTCTCTCGTCCTCCCGTGAGGAGGACTATGCGAAATTCCAAGCACTGGTCACCGCCGAGCGGATGCGGGTCTCGCGGATTTCGTAGTTCCGAGATTGACGCTGGTTAGAACCCGGGTGCCTGACATCGCCAGTTCATTCCCGTTTCAAAAATTGATCTGACGGGGAAAAATCCGCCGTCCCTCAGTGGAAGGGATCTCCGGTCCCTTCTGTCCTCGTCACAGGGCCGAAGAAAATGGACCGGAGATCCATCCCCCTTATTTTCAAGCACGCCGCGCCTGATAAGGTCATCACAGATCAGTGGATTCATTCTCCGTTTGATGAACTCTTCATCTTACGCCAGTCAACATTCCTTCCAGCCCGATCACTCGGAGCATCAGGAAAACAACTTCCTATCCAGTGAGCGATATTGAATCGCTTCAAGGATGTCGTTAGGGCGGATGTCCATAGCTCCTGCTAGATCTGCGAGGGTGCGAGCCACCTTGAGTATCCGTTCATTCGCACGGGCGGAGAAATTCATTTCCTCCATGGCGTGTTCGAGGTAACCGTTGGCTTCGGGGGTGAGCTTGCAGTGTTGCCGGACCTGGCGTGATCCCATCGCCGAATTGGTGGAGTTAGAGAATTTGCGGAAACGTTCGAGCTGAATCCCACGGGCGGCGTTCACCCGCTGGCGGATGGTTTCCGATTTCTCGCCGATGTTGGTGTCCGAAGAAAGCTCCCGGAAATCGACAAGCGGAACTTCGACATGCAGATCGATCCGATCTAACAAAGGACCACTGATGCGCTGCCGATAGGTTTCGATCTGCCGTGGCGAGCAGCGGCATTCCCTTTTCGCATCACCATAATAGCCACAAGGACAGGGGTTCATCGCAGCCACCAACATGAAACGTGCGGGAAACGTCAGCGAACCTGCGGCGCGGGAGATCGTGACATGCCCGTCTTCAAGCGGCTGGCGCATGACTTCCAGGGTCTGGCGGCGGAATTCCGGCAATTCATCAAGAAACAAAACCCCGTGGTGGGCAAGCGACACCTCGCCGGGACCAGGGTTTGTCCCGCCACCTAACAATCCGGCATCGGAAATGGTATGATGCGGCGCACGAAACGGCCTTGTCGTTAGAAATCCACGTTTCGAGTCGAGCATGCCCGTCACCGAGTGGATCTTGGTGGTTTCGATGGCATCGTCCTCGGTCATGTCCGGCATGATGGTGGGGATGCGTTTCGCCAGCATCGATTTCCCAGTGCCCGGCAGGCCGACCATCAAAATATTATGCCCCCCGGCGGCGGCGACTTCGAGGGCGCGCTTCACGTGATGCTGGCCTTTCACCTCGTCGAAATCGACTTCATAGCTGCGGTGGGAATCAAAGAAGGCACGCCGGTCAAGCCGATAGGGGGGGATGATGATGTCACCGTTGAGAAAATCCCAAGCCTCCCTGAGATTGCGGATGGGGAACACCTGAATGCCATCAATCACGGCGGCTTCGGCGGCATTGGCTTCCGGCACGAACAAGCGGCTTCTCCCCTGCCGCTTGGCTTCGAGCGCAATCGACAGCACGCCTTTCACCGGCCGCACCGCGCCATCGAGGCCGAGCTCGCCGACCACACAACAGTCGTTGGCATCGAACGGCTTGGTGCCACTCGCCGCGATCATCGCCAGCGCGATGGGAAGATCGAATGACGGGCCTTCCTTTTTCAAATCAGCCGGAGCGAGGTTCACCGTCTTGATCCCATCATCGAGATAGAGCGCGGAGGCGCCGATGGCGGAAATGACGCGTTGCGAGGATTCCCTAACAGCAGCGTCCGGAAGCCCGACGATGATGACAATCGGTTTGTCCGCGCCACGGGCGTTGACCTCGACTTCGACTTCCTGGGCATCGACCCCACGGAGTGCGGCTGAAAATAGGCGGGTAATCATGTGAACAGCAAATCTGTGGGGAATTTCGCACCTGATGGCAAGCGAGAAGATACGGCTCGTGAATGGAATTGATCTCGGCCGGTGAATCAGAAAGCTTGGCGTTATGAGTTCCGAGTGGATCGAATGGACAGCCATCGCCGTGGCGGCCGCGGCTGCAGTGGTCCCCCGCAGCAAGGGCCGATGGTGGCCTTTGTTAGGACTGGCTGTGTTGGCGAGCGGATGGATTTTGGGGACGGCGACGTGGCTGCTTTTTCCCGCGGTATCGGGACTTTGCGCGCTCTTGTTACTGGCAGGATCGAACCGTCGGTGGCGATGGGGAGGAAGAATCGTGGCACTGGGTGGTTCGTTGCTCAGTGCCTTGCTATGCTGGCTTTTTCCGCTGCCTGATATTCCGCCGCTGACTGGAAACTTCGCAACCGGCACCGTGACGTTCGAGCTTGCGGCGGTGGACGACGCTCCGCCGCTGGTGACTCAGGTGTGGTATCCGGCGAAAGACAACGAAGCGTTACCAATGGCCCGCTGGTTGCCGGATCCGGCGCTCGCTCTGCAGCTTCCGTTTCATCGGATCGGCAAGGCTTTGGCGCGATCCCGGTCAGGATTGGAGCTGATCGATTCCGACACGCGTTTTCCTGTGATTTTTTACGAGCATTCGTGGACCGGCCATCGAGCCGAGAATGTAGCGCAAGTGGAGGAACTCGCGAGCCGGGGATTCGTCATCGTCGCGGTGGATCATCCGGGACAGGCGGCGCGGGTGAAGTATGAGAACGGTGGTGTGATCGAAGGCAAACTTACATCGCCAGACCTAACAACCCCAGCGGGTGTTGCGGATTTCGAAGCTCTTGCGGAGAGATGCCTGCATGAACGGGCCGAGCAATTGAATCGGGTGCGGCAGGCCTTGGCGACGGGCGACGTGCCTGTGCTGAAGGATAGGCTGAATCTCGATCAGTTAGGCGTCTTCGGATTTTCCTTCGGTGGGACGAGTGCGTTGAAACTGTGCGCGATGGATCCTGCGTTCCACGCCGGGGCCAATGAGGACGGACTGTTTCTCGGCGACGCGATGCCACGCGGGCCGTTCCTATTTTTCGACGAGGAGATGCCAGCTTGGTTGCTAGGAGTTGCCCAGCCCGGCGAAGGCGCCGGAGAAGCGCAGACGAGGCGATCCGAAAAGCGGATCCAGAGGGCGATGCTGGAAGAGAACCGCCAGCGGGTGATCATTGAAGGAACGCAGCACGAGGCGTTTTCCGATCGGATCTTCACTTGCCGGATTCCGCGCCTTGTCCATGCAGGAACTCGTCCGGCAATTGAAACGAATCGCGTGATCACCTCGCGGTTGGGCGAATTCTTCAGCGAGAATTTGTTGAAAAATCCTTGATCGCTCGAAGGAAAATAGGAACCACAGATTACGCAGCGGGCACGGTTAAGCCTAAAAAAGAAAATAGAACCGCCGATGCACCCAGAGGGCATAGCAAACTCAGATAGACGCAGATAATGAATGAGTTGCAAGATCTGAGACATTCACCCTGTGGATGAGAGCCGAATTTTTCATCACTCTCTTCACATCCGTGTATTCCTGAAATCTGTGGTTCGAGCATCTGTGTCCACTCCACTGGCATTTGGGTGATAAGACGGTGGAGTGTTTCTCCGGCTTGGCGGTGGAGGCGGTGGAGATCTTGGACGCGGCGACCGGTGATCGCCGCTACAGGGTGACGAAGATGGGCACGTGTTGAGACTGCGGTCCTAACGGAATCAATCATTCACCCGGCCTGCGGGGCGCTTGTGGGCGAGGATCTCGGCGTTACGAGTTTCCGCTTCCCCCTTGAGCCTGGCAACGATTTCCGGATGGGCGTCGGCAACATCGGTGGTTTCCCCGGGATCAGTCTTGAGGTTGTAAAGGGTGCCTTGGGGGACAACGGTTTTGGGATCCTTCAAGGCGACGAAAAGTTTCCAATCGCCCTGGCGGATGGCAACCAGTTGGGACTCGCCACTGCTGAAATACAGGTGGGTGTCTCGCACGGCGGCGGGTGAGGCCTCGGTCAGCAGCGGGGTGATGTCCTTGCCGTCGATGAGGCGGTCCGGATCAAGCGCGGCCCCGCTGATTTTCGCGAAGGTGGGCAGGAGGTCGATGTTGCCGAGGATCTGATCACAGGTGCTGCCGGCCGGGATTTTTCCGGGCCAGCGCATCAGGCAGGGTTCGCGCACGCCGCCCTCGAAGCAACTTTGTTTGCTACCCCGGAATGGCGGCGCGGGGCGACGATCCGGGCCGTTGTCGGAGGTGAAGATGACCAGCGTATTGTCGGCGAGTTTGAGTTCGTCGAGCGCGGTTAGAATGCGGCCGACGGACCAGTCGATCTCTTCGATGGTGTCACCGAGAAGGCTGGACTTACTCTTGTCCTTGAAATTCTCCGAAGCAGCCATCGGATAGTGGATCATCGTATGCGGCAGATAGAGGAAGAACGGCTGGTCCTTTTTCGCCTCGATGAACTTCACGGCCTCCTCGGTGTAGCGGCGGGTAAGCTGGGATTGGTCAGGCTCGGTCTCGATGACGGTTTCGCCCTGATAGAGCGGCAGCGGTGGATTGCTCGACTTCGGGTTTTTCCTAACCTCGCCCATGTCGTTGCTGTAGGGCAGGCCGAAATACCCGTCAAATCCCTGACGGGTCGGGAGGAATTTCAAGGCATCGCCGAGATGCCATTTCCCGATGCACATGGTGGCGTAACCTTTCGTTTTTAAAACTTCGGCCAAGGTGGTCTCTTCCAGGTTGAGGCCTATTTTGGCACGGGGAAACAGCACGCCGGGAATGGAGATGCGGGTGTTGTAGCAACCAGTCATCAGGCTGGCCCGGGACATCGAACAGACCGGCGTGGCATAGTAGCTGGTGAACTTGCGACCCTGCTTCGCGAGGG